>CAZWRO010000061.1:0-10778 GCA_964635365.1 uncultured bacterium
TGCGATCGTTGCGGCGTCGAGGTCACCCGCGCCAAAGTCCGGCGCGAGCGCATGGGGCATATCGAGCTGGCTGCCCCGGTCAGCCACATCTGGTACCTCAAGGGTGTTCCCAGCTCGATGAGCCTGCTGCTCAATATCTCGCCGCGCCCGCTCGAGAAGGTCATCTACTTCGCCTCCTACATCGTGATCAGTGTCGACTATGAACTCCTGTCCAAGAGCGTGGAGCGCATCAAGGACATAGTCATGGCGCGGCAGCGCGCCGCCGACGAGCAAGCGGCTAGCCACATCGAAACCATCAAGGCCGAGCGCGACGACAAGCTGGCGAAGCTGAAGGCCGGAGAGCTGGAGGAGGAAGCCGAACCGGGCGACATCGCGGAGGCGGCCGATGTCCAGGTGCGAGAAGAGGAACGCCTTGCCGAAGAGCGCAAGGTCGAACTCGACCTGGGCCTGCGCCTCCTGCTCGGGCCGAAGATGGAGGCCGACCCCGGCCTCACCCGACAGCAGCTCATCAGCGAGTCCGAATTTCGAGCCATCAATCGGGTCGTGCTTGCGTTAGTGGAAGAGCATGGACGCGAATACGAGGAATTGTTCAGCGCCGACCTCGGCGCCACGGCCGTGCGGGAGATCCTCAAGGAAATCGATCTCGATGAGCTGTGCCTTGAGTTGCGCCAGGAGATCAAAGAGACGACCGGTCCCAAGCGGGCCCGCAGCATAAAGCGTTTGGAGATCGCAGAAGCATTCCGCAAGTCGAAGAACCGGCCCGAGTGGATGATCTTCGACGTCATCCCCGTGATTCCGCCGGAGCTGCGTCCCATGGTGCAGCTCGACGGCGGCCGGTTCGCCACCAGCGACCTCAACGACCTTTACCGCCGCATCATCAACCGCAACAACCGGTTGAAGAAGATCAAGGCGCTGCACGCGCCCGAGTCGATCATCAACCACGAGAAGCGCCTCCTGCAGGAGGCCGTCGACGCCCTGATCGACAACGGTCGCCGCAGCCGCCCCGTCACGGGCTCCAACAACCGACCGCTCAAGTCGCTTTCCGACATGCTCAAGGGGAAAGAGGGGCGCTTCCGCAAGAACCTGCTTGGCAAGCGCGTCGACTACTCCGGCCGCTCCGTCATCGTGGTCAACCCCTACCTCAGGCTCCACCAGTGCGGCCTGCCCAAGGAGATGGCCCTCGAGCTGTTCAAGCCCTTCGTGATGAAGCGTCTGGTGGAGCGCGGATTCACCACCAATGTTAAGACCGCCAAGAAGATGGTCGACCGCATGCGGCCCGAGGTCTGGGACGCCTTGGAAGAGGTCATCCGAGACCATCCCATAATGCTCAACCGCGCGCCCACGCTCCACCGTCTCGGGATCCAGGCCTTCGAGCCGGTGCTCGTGGACGGCAAGGCGATACAGATCCACCCGCTGGTGTGCCAGCCCTTCGGCGCCGACTTCGACGGCGACCAGATGGCCGTCCACGTGCCGCTCTCCACGGCCGCACAGGCCGAGGCCCGCATCCTAATGCTGTCCACGGAGAACTTGTTCTCGCCGGCCGACGGAAAGCCGATGGTCACTCCCACCCGGGACATCATCCTTGGCTGCTACTATCTCACCCAGAAGCAGTCCGGCGCCGAGGGCGTCCAGAAGGATTTCGCCAACGCCACCGACGCCTGCCTGGCCTACGATATGGAGAAGCTGGACCTGCACTCCGAAATCCGCCTTCGCGTCGACGGCGAGCTCATCAACACCACTGCCGGGCGGCTGATCTTCAACGAAGTGCTGCCTCCGAAGCTCCGCTACGTCGACCGAGTAGTCGACGACAAAGAGCTCGGGCGCCTCATCCGCGAGTGCTATCGGCACTACGGGACCGCACGCACCGTGGCGCTCGTCGACGACCTCAAGGAACTCGGATTCCGCTTCGCCACCATCGCGGGGATTACGATCTCCATGACCGACATGGACGTGCCTCGCGCCCGAAGAGAAGTCATCATCGAACGAACCGAATCCGCCGTGGATCGAGTCAACGAAAACTTCGCACGAGGCCTAATCAGCGCGGGCGAGCGTTCGGACAGCGTATGCCGACTCTGGAACCAGGCCGCCGACGAAGTATCGCACGCGATTCTGGACAACATCGACCGCTTCAACCCAATCTTCATGATGGCTAACTCCGGCGCTCGCGGCACGCCCCGACAGATCAGCCAGATTGCCGGGATGCGGGGACTCATGTCCGACCCCTTCGGTCGGTTCATTGAGGACCTCCCGATCAAGTCCAACTTCCACGAGGGCCTCAGCGTCCTCGAGTACTTCGTGTCCACCCACGGCGCACGCAAAGGTCTGGCCGACACCGCACTACGCACGGCCGACGCCGGCTACCTGACGCGCCGCCTGGTCGACGTATCCCAAGACGTGATCGTCCGCGAGGTCGACTGCGGCACCACGAACGGCATTCGGGTTGCCGCCATTCGCGACGGCGGCGAGGAAATCGAGCCGCTGGTGCGACGCATCGACGGCCGCATAGTCCCCCAGGACGTCATCAATCCCATGACCGACAAGGTCATCGTAAAGGCCGGCAAAGAGATTAGCGACACCACCAACCAGCCCTGCCCATCCTGCAACGGGGATCTGCAAAGCGTCTATCACTGTCCGGCCTGCGGCAAGTGGCTGGAGGAAGCCGAGGTTATCGAGCTTTACTCCGCCAGTCAGCGCAGCGAAGAGCAAGAGGCCGCCCCAGAGCCGCCCGCGATAGAGCCATCGGACCTGCACGCTCAGCTGCTCGCGGCTTCGCCGGAAGAGGTAACCGACGAGGACCCCTCCGAAGAGGCCGCTGCCGAAGCGGAGGTGGAAGTCATCGCGGCCGCCCAAGACGACAGCGGCAAATCCGCTGCCGATGGGGACCTTCCTCCCGTCTCGGTACCCAGCACTCTACTTCTTGAAGAGGTGCCTTGCCCCGAGTGCCAGGCCGAGCTCGAGCTGGCCCAGATCTGCGAAGATTGCGAAAAGCAGTTCGCTTCCCGAGACCTCGTGCCCACCCTGACCGCCATCCGACGCGTAGTCGAAGAGTGCGAGGCCTTCCAGCGCACCGCCAAGAGCCTGGAACCGGGTGAGACCGCACCGATAACGCTTTCCGATCCGTTCACCGGAAAGGTGCTGGTGGAGAAGGGAAAGGCCGTGGGGCAGCGTGTCGCCGCCAAGCTGAAGAGGCTGGCGTCCGATCTGTGGGACAAGGGCGGACTGGCGCGGGGCGAAGTGCTCGTGCGATCGCCTTATACGTGCGAGCTGCTGCAAGGAATCTGCGCCCACTGCTACGGTCGTGACTTCGCCACCCATCGCCTGGTAGAAGTGGGCGAGGCGGTCGGAATCATTGCCGCCCAGTCCATCGGCGAACCGGGCACGCAGCTGACCATGCGGACCTTCCACACCGGCGGAGTGGCCGGCCAGTACCTTACCGGAGTCGCCCAGGTCAAGGAGAAGAGGAAGGATACCCTCAAGCAGTTCTGGGGCGACGTCAAGGCCGGCATTGTCCGCCTCAGCCCGCGTGAAGAGCCGGCCAAGCCCCGCCGCAAGACGCGATCCACGCGCAAGAAGAAGACCGGCTCACGCGCTCGGCGCCGGAGTCTCGATCCCGCGCAGAAGCGGATCGTCCAGCAGTTGGTGCGGGTAATGGAGGAGCAGGTCAAGGGCCTCCTACGTGTCGTCGAGCTGTTCGAGGCCCGCCGGCCCAAGGGCCAGGCGATTATCTCTGAGGTCGATGGGGTTGTCGCCAGGATCGAAACCCCGGGCGTGAAGTGGGTCATCATCCACTCCGAGCAGGCACTCGATCCCGACCATCCCGAGCGCCTCTACGGTGAGGTCGTAGCCGAGGAGGTGACGGTCGGCAAGGACAAAGAGGTGCTGGTGGAGGCGCGACAGGAGCTGACGCCGGCCCTGCTGGCCGCCCTCATCAAGGCCAAAGTCAAGCGAGTACGGGTCGAGCGCCGCCATCTGGTGCCCTATCGAGGTGTGCTCCCGGTGAGGGAGGGCGACATCGTTCGCGCCGGCGACGCGCTGACAGAGGGGCCGCTGGATCCGCAGAAAGTGCTCCAGATGCAGGGCGTCCGAGCCGTCCAGGACTACCTGGTGCGAGAGATACAGGCCGTCTATCGGACGCAGGGCGTGGACATCAACGATAAGCACATTGAGGTGATCGTGCGCCAGATGCTGCGCAAGCGCCGCGTGCTGGAGCCGGGCGACACCGATCTGCTGCCCGGCAAGGTGTACGATCGATTCCGTTTCGAAGAAGTGAACCGACAAATCAGCGAGCGGGGCGGCATCGAGGCCTCCGGAGAATGGGTCCTGCTCGGCATCACTGAGGCCTCGTTGGCCACCGAGAGCTTCCTCTCGGCCGCCTCCTTCCAGAAGACCACCCGAGTGCTCACGGAGGCCGCAATTCAAGGCAAGGTGGACAATCTGGTCGGGCTAAAGGAGAACGTCATCATCGGCCGCCTAATCCCGGCCGGCACTGGCATGACGACCTACCGGAATCTGCGCGTACAGGGACCGCCGGGCGAAGCCGCCATGTGGGCAGCTCCCAGGCGAGAGGCCGAACTGCTGCGCTCTGCGCTGGGCAAGCCGGATCTGGCGGGGCCTGAGGAGGAGCTGATAAGGGACCTGTCAGACGTCAAGCTTCCCCGGCCGGAGGACGAAAGCTCTGAGGGAAAAGAGGACGCCACCATATAGCTCCTCCCCCCTCCCATCAAACCATCGGCAAGGACCCCTGCTCGCCTCGGTGACAGGGGTCCTTTTCTATCTGCCGCGCAGCTGCTGGCGTACCTCCGCAAGCGCGGCGAAGGCGGCGCGGGCCGCCTCCTCGTTTACGGGACCCGGCCCGTAACGCGCACACAGGAACAGCTCGGTAAGCGTGCGCAGGCTCGGCAGCGATCCTGGCAGCCTGCTCCTCTTGCGGGCGACGTCAGCTTCCTCCGAGGCCGCCGACTCCACTCCAACCAGAAACTCGAGCGCGGTCTGTGAAGGACGCCGGCCCAACCCGAATCGCCGAAGCAGACCACAAACCTGGGCATAGGCGTGCAGCACCGCGGCGCGCGGCCCGGCGGCGGAAGCACCTCGTCGCAAGCGCTCCCACAGACGTCTGCGGACGAAGAGCGCCCCGAAAGCTACCATTGCCGCCACGCCTGCAGCCACCGCGCCGCCTGACACCGGATGGTCCTGGAAGAAGAAGCGTATCCGAAGCAGCGCGCGCCGCGAAGCCGGCATGGGTGGGGCTTCGCCGGCCGGCGCGGGGTCCACCGTCACCCACCCCCAGGGAAGCACGTACGCTTCCACCCAAGCGTGCGCGTCTGATTCTCGCAGCATGTATACTCCGTGTTCGTTGTCGTATTCCCCGCCGGCATATCCAGTGACGAGCCGCGTCGGAACCCCCACCGCGCGCGCCATCAACGCCAACGTCGTCGCGAATAGGTCGCAGTAACCACGTCTCTGCTCAAATAGGAAGTAGTCCGCGGCATCCTCTCCCGTCGGGATGGCCGGGGCGTCCAAGGTGTAGACGCAGTTCTGGTGCAAGTAGGATATGAGGGCGACCAGCTTTCGGTCCGCCGTCGGCTCATTCCCCGCAATGCGGCGGGCCTGGTCCGCCACCCGTCTGGCCCCCATAGGCACGGTCAAGGAGGCTGAGGGCACCTCCGGAGAACCGACTGCAGACGGCGACGCCTCTTCTCCGGACTCGTCCACGCGGCCGTGCGGACCCATCTCCAGCGGGACGGACACTACTCGATAGCTCAGCCCCCGCAGGAGGAGCTGGTCGACCGCGTCCACCCGCCCGTAGCCATCCACCCGGATGTGCTCGGGAAGCACCATCGGTGGCAGAGCCCTGATATGTTGGACGTACCCGGGTGCGTGCAGCACGAAAGGCTGATCCACCTCCGCCCGCACCACATGGGTTTCCGGCGCAACGTCGCTGGGTGCCGGGAACCGGCCGGACACGTCTATCGTATTCGCGATGACCCCGACCTCGTTGGGCCCCGCCTCCTCTGACCGCAGCCAGGCGGCCCCGGTATAGAGATCGAACACCGCGCCCCGCCAGAACGGAATCGGACTACCTTCAACCGTCAGCACCGGAGCGTCGGTGGGCGCGATCGGACCTCTTCCAATCGGATAGCTCTGTATCTCCCGGCGCTCTTGCGGCATCCCGGTCATCATTGTCCTGCCGCCCGACGTGATTCCTATGATCAACGGCCAGCGATATTGAGAACCATACGTGGCAATGGGGACGAAAAGCACCCAGCCCAGAACCATGATGGCTGCGATCAGGCTCCCCATCGTGAGCCAGTGCCTTCTCCGCCACCCCCGCAGTTCCCAGCCGAACTGCTGCGGGGCCTGTCGAGGGAGGCGCCCGGTCTTCGCGTCATAGCCGGGAAGCCCCGACAGCAGCATGGCTTCGCCCAGCACCACCAGGGCCGCCGGCATAAAGAGCAGGAAGCACGACCCCACTATCACTCCCTCCCCTCGCCCCGCGACGAGGCCGAACATCGTCAGAGGAGGGACCAGGGAGAACGATGTCACATCGGGTCTGATCAGCAGGAAGCTCAGCAATACCTGAAAAGCCGCCATGCGGAGCGCCGACATCAGGGCCGGCTCGGCGAACGCGTGGTAAAGCCTCGACTCCTCCGACTCCAGCTCCCTTGCGACGAGAGCCCAAAACATAAACATCGCGGCCGAGCCCAGCACCCCGCCAATCGCCAAGGCCTTCTTCATGCTCAACTGTCGGGTCCGCCAACTGACAAAGGTCCCCACTGCCGCCAGCGCGGCCCCCGCCACGCCCACGGTTGCGCTCCCGCTTCCGCCTCCGACGGCCAGCAGGGCGGCCCCCAGAGCGACGGCAGCGGCCAGGTAGAGCGCCGCCTCGTCGAGATTGGTTGCCCGCTCAGTCGCTTCCAACGAGCACACTCCCAATGGCCTCGGCCAGGTCGTCATCCCGGCGCAGGTGCACCGTCACCGCGCCGGCCGCCTGAAGCGCATCCAGCATCGCCTCCGGCCTCTCCACTCTCAGGTCGAAGCCATGCGGATCGACCACCACCACGTGCAGGCGAACCTGCTGCCGCCGTAAGGACTGAACCACGCCGGGAAGATCCTCGTCCGGGGCGGCGGTGAGCACAAACACCTTTGTTCCCCGCGGAAGCCGCGGCGCCGCCCAGGCCAGCATCTCCGATATCCGCATGGTGCCATTGGCCTGCACCCGCGCCAGCATCTCGAGCGCTTCGTGCTCGCGATCCAGTCGATCGACTTCCAGCCACCGCGGGCCCGACTCCGAATCCGCCGTCAGCAGCCCGGCCCCTTCGTTTTCCAGCGCCCAGTGTATCAACGAGGCGGCCGCTCTCACGCCCACCTCGAGGGTCGTCTCTACCCCCCTGCCGAACTCCGTGCCCGCCTTCGTATCCAGCAGGACCGTCAGATCCCCGGAGGCCCCGCGGTCGAACTCGATCACCGTCAGCTGTCCGTGGTGGGCGGTGGCCGGCCAGTGGATTCTCCTCAGCTCGTCCCCGGAGCGGTAGTCGCGCACCCCGTAGAACTCCATGCCCGACTCCGCCGCCCGCGCGCGCTCACCCGCCGTAATGCCCCTGAACTCCAGACCGCTTCTCGCTGCTTCGCCGCCCAACGGCACCCGCCGCGGATATACGATGGCCTCATCTCGCGCCTCGAAGGGAACGAAGCGAGGGAATAACCCGAACGGATCCGATACCGAAATCCGCAGCGGCCCGAGCGGGTAAACGCCGCGCTTCAGCGCGCGCACCTGATAGGAGAACTTCACTTGCTGCTTGGGCCACAGCGCGGGAAGCACGGCTTCTTGGGGCTCGTCCGACTGAACGAAGGGCGGCAGCGTGTCTACGACAGTCATCAGAAATCGCGGCAGGCGGCCCCTGTTCGTCAACTCCACCGTTACCGGAAAGGGTTCGTTCTCGAAGACCCTATCGCCCACATGCCGCCGCCAGTCGAGACCGCGGGTCGGCAGTCGCGAAACAACATAGCTGACCAGCAGCAGCGCGACCACCGCCGCCACCATGAAGTAAGCCGTGTACGAATTGTGTACCAGTCCCACCAGCGCCAGGCCGGCGCCGGCGGTCATTATCGTGATGAGTTGAAGGCTCATACCTGCCGCCTGGAGTACTCAGCCAGCGCCCCCGTCCGTCTTCAGACGGTCGGGAATCCGATCGCACCGGAGCAAGTCATCCAGGCTTTCTCTCTCCACAATAACATCCGCCTCCCCGCCCGAAACCAACACCGCGGCGGGACGAGGCAGTCGGTTGTAGTTGCTTGCCATTGAGTAGTTATAGGCCCCAGTAGTCTGCACCGCCAGGATATCCCCGGACTCAATCTCCGGCGCTTCCAGGTCCACAATCAGCGTGTCAGTCTCACAATGCTTGCCGGACACTGTTACCTTTCCCGTACGGGGCTCCTTCGCCTTGTTTGCGACCAGAGCATCGTACCTGGCCTCGTACAAGGCGGGACGCGGATTGTCCGACATCCCTCCATCCACCGACACATACGTCCGCAGACTCGGTATGTGCTTGACTACGCCAACCGTATAAAGCGTGGTCCCCGCTTCTCCAATCAACCTGCGTCCTGGCTCCAGGATCAGTCGAGGCAGCGGCAAACAGTGCTTCCCGCACCCTTCGCGCACCGCGCCGGTCACCGCCTCCGCGTACTCCTCCAGCGATGGCGGATTGTCCTCCGCCACGTAGTGTACCCCAAGCCCGCCGCCAAGATCCAGGTCCTCGACCACCACCCCGAGCTCATCCCGCAGCTCAGCCGCCAGCCCCACCATCATCTCGACCGCCTCCCGGAATGGGCCGAGATCGAATATCTGTGATCCGATGTGGCAGTTGATCCCCCGCATCGTCAAGTTCGGAGCTTCCAGCACCTTCGCCACGGCCTCCTTCGCGGCGCCGCCCGCAATGGAGAACCCGAACTTCGTATCGACTTTGCCGGTTTGGATGTGAGTATGCGTGTCGGCCTCGACGCCGGGCGCGACGCGGACAAGCACCTCCAAGGTCGCCTTCTCTGCGGAGGCGATAGACTGAAGCGCCTCGATCTCCTCGAGGCAGTCGATGCCGATGCGGCTGACCCTCGCGGCGACGGCCATCCGCATCTCCTCGGCCGATTTGTTGCTGCCGTGCATCACGATCTTGCTCGGAGCCACTCCCGCGCTGAGGGCCGTGTGCAACTCGCCGCCGGAGGAGACATCCACGCCAAGCCCCTCCGCCTCGACGATCCGGCAGATGGCCATCGTGGTGAAGGCCTTGCTTGAGAACGAGATATGCGAGTTCGGGTAGCGTGACTCGAAGGTGCTCCGAAACTCGCGGCACGTCTCCCGCAGGTACTGCTCGTCGACGACATAGAGCGGGGTGCCGAACCGCCGCGCCAGCTCCACCGCGTCACATCCGCCGATCTCCAGCCTGCCTTCACCGTTGATAGCTTGCGTTCCGAGCAGCATCAGCTCTGCCTCACTCTCCTCGCCGCCGGCGGCGGCTTCCTGAAATGCGTCAGACGCCAGACCCGCTTTCTGTGGTCTGGCGTCGTGCTTCCGGCTAGCTCTCTGCGTCTGCGGTCACCCGAGCGTGAAGACACGAACGCCAGAATGGCGCTTGGCCTTGCCGGTCATCATATACATTTGCACCGTGGCGTTCATGTCGCGAATCCCCCGTCCAGCCCCATCGTCCGACATGATAGCCACCCGGCAACCAAATGTCAACAAAACCGCCCCCGCCTTTCTGGTAACATTTGCCCTCACTCATACGTCTAACCTGGTGGAGGATACGTGCTACGCACGACGCCAGCGCGGAGGCGGTGCCGTTGACAGACCAATCGACCGGCGTCCGTGTCGACGATCTCGACGCGTGCTTACTTGCACGCGCACAGCGCGGCGACAAGGGCGCCTTCGAAGAACTTTATCTGAAACACAGAGATCATATGTACACGCTATGTCTCAACCTGTGCGGCAACCCTGAGCAGGCTCAGGACCTCCTTCAGGACACTTTCGTGCGCGCCTATCGGGGGCTCCGTGGTTTTCGCAGCAAAGCTCGCTTTTCCACCTGGCTGCATCGCATCGCCATCAATCTCCACCGCGACGCTCTCCGCCATCAGCGCCGGTCGCCTTCTCCGGCTCAGATCGTCACGAGCATACCCCGGCACTCCGATGATAATGTCCATCAAGTCCGCGCCGCCCTCCGGCGGCTGAAGAGCCCGCACCGGATTGTTCTCGTCCTCCGTTACATGCAGACCCTTTCCTACCACGAAATCGCCGATCTCCTGCACTGGTCCCTTCCGCGCGTGAAAGTCACCCTTCATCGCGCCAAGCGCGCGTTCAAAGACGCCTACCTAGAGATGGATGAAACACAGCCATGAAGTGCTCGAAGGCGCAAGCAAGACTCACCCAATACCTCGATGGCGAGCTGACCGGGAAGGTGCAGGCCGCCATCGCGCGCCACCTGGAGGGGTGCGTCGCCTGCCGCCGCGAACTGGAGTCCTTGCGGGCGGCCGACGACGCCCTGCAGTTGCTGGCTGCCGTCGAGCCCGCGCCCGACCTCACCTCCGACCTCCGCCGACGTCTGGACTCCGTTCCCGCCGGCGGCGCCCGCTGGGCACCGGCGGCCCTCGCCGCCGGCGTCGCAGTTCTGCTCGTGCTGCTGTGTATCCGCCTCGTGACGCCGCGCGCCCCTCTCCCTGAGCCCCGCCCCTCGCCCGCACAGGAGGCGCCGGCCCAGGTGGCGACCAGGCCGCCACCTCCCACGCCGGAGCCA
>CAZWRO010000062.1:0-2705 GCA_964635365.1 uncultured bacterium
GAGGGAGTCAATGGTCGCGGGCTTGACGGCCAGCAGGACATACTCACTGGTGGCTGCGGCCTCGGCGTTGCTCCCGGCGGGGATTACGCCCAATTCCTGGGCCAGCGCGGCGACGCGGGAAGCATCGATATCGGCCGCGGCGATCTGTTCTGGCGGGAGAGCGCCAGCTCGCACGATTCCCCGCACGAGAGCCTCCCCCATGTTCCCAACACCAAGCACCGCGAGCCTGTGTTTTGCCGCCATCGCGACCCTCCTAGAGGCCAACGACCGGAGGGGTCACCTCCGGCCTTGGCGCGCTCTCAGCCTCCAGTCTAACAGGAGGCTCTGACTGTTCGTCGCGAATGTCGCCCGATCAGATCTCCTGCCAGAAACTGGACCCGGATGGAGTCTCCGCCTCGTCCTCCGCCATGATCCCAATTCCGTGCGGCGTCAAGAGGTAGACGCCCTCCCCTGCCTGCTCCAACTGGCCGCCCAGCGCGTAGGTGGCTCCGAGTAGGAAGTCGAAGACACGCGCGGCGTGCTCCGGCGGCACCTCCTTTAAGTTCACTACGACGGCGGAACGTCCTCGCAGGCAGTCAACGCAAATCCGTGCTTCGTCCTGGGTTCGCGGGCGGCGCAGGAAGATCTCGCCCGACCGCGAGCTCAATCGGATCAGCCCCCTTTTGCGGCGAGGCGTGGCGGTCACATAGTCAGCCGCGTCCTCCGACTCAAATTCGTCCTCATCATGCAGGAGCAATAGAGACTTCAGCCTATCCAGCAGTCCCGACATGCAGTCGCCCTCCCATTGATCATTGCTGTGACTCGCGGCTTCGATTGAACCTGAAATTACTGTCCGTACGTCGGCACTATCTGGCCCGAGGACCAAAAACCCCGGTTCCGATGCGAACCAGGTTTGCTCCCTCCTTAATCGCAACCTCAAAATCGTGGCTCATACCCATGGAGAGCCATTCCATTCGCGCCCCCGCGCGGCCGTTCAGCTTCTGCGCCAGGTCGAAAAGCAGCCGGAACTCAGGCCGCGCCCGCTCCGGATCGGGGTCCCAGCGCCCAATCGTCATCAAGCCCGTGACCCGGATGCCGGCCACGCCGGCGGCGGCCTCCAGCAGCCCCTCCACCTCCTCTGGAGACACTCCGTACTTGCTCTCCTCCCCGGAGGTGTTGACCTGGATGAGCGCCTCCACCGTGCGGCCTTGCTCCTGCGCTCGCCGACCGATGGCCTGGGCAATGCGAGGGCTGTCCACTGTCTGAATCATGTCAAAGATCTGGACGGCCTGGGCCGCCTTATTGCGCTGCAAGTGCCCGATCAGGTGCCACTGCGCCCCGTTTCCGACCTCGGTTCGCTTGCCCGCGGCTTCCTGAACGTAATTCTCTCCAATATCGCCGATGCCCGCAGCTATCGCCGCTCGAATGCGCTCCGGCTCCACTTGCTTGGAGACGGCGACCAGACGCACTGGTCGGGACCCACAGCCGCAACGCTCGGTCGCGGCGGCGATTCGCTCCCTGATGCGGGCCACGTTTGCGGCGATATCGACTGTTCCCGCACCGTCCGACATCGCCGCACCACCTTCCCGTCGCTCGAACGTGAAAGAGTATACCACATCGCGCAAAGGCCTCACAATATTGCCCGGGAACGGCCGGACGATCGGAAGAAATCCGGCGGGAATCACGGGAAAGGAAACGCGTGCAGTCCCGAAGAAGCGTCGAAGTGTCGTTCGGTCGGCCTCCGGCGGGCGACACCAACGATATCGGGAGGATGACTATGGATAGGCCTCAGGCTGAAGTCTTCGCGGTGCGCATGCTCGAGTTCATCAGAGAGCAGTATCCGGCAATAGAACTGGTTTCGCTGGAGGTCGGACGCGACGACAAGAACGAAGTCCTATGGTGCAAGATACATCGCAGCGATGAAGACCGCACCCACGGCGGCGGCTACCTGTTCACGGTCGCCTACCTCGACCGGATCGTTTCTGAGAAGGGCGGTTGATTCGAGGCCGCGCTGCCCTTCCGCGGCGGGCCTTGCCGCCAAGGGGTTTCGCCACCAGATCGTAGGGCTCGGCCGCGGTCACTTCCACCCGGATGAACGCGCCCGGCGGCAGCGGCGCGCGGCCCGCAGTAAGCCTGACGGTCCCGTCTATCTCGGGCGCGTCTCGGAAGCTCCTGCCCACCCAGTCTCCGCCCGGCTCGGCGCGGCCCTCGACCAAGACTTCCATCTCCCGCCCCACCCATCGCTGATTCCGATCCCGCGAGATCCCCTGTTGGAGAGACATGAGTTCGTGGTAGCGCTCGCGCGCGAGCTGCGGTGACACTTGATCTGGCATCTCGGCGGCCGGCGTGCCGCGCTCGGGCGAATAGCAGAAGGCGCCGGCCCGGTCCAACTGGGCCGCCTCAAGAAACTCCAAGAGGCGCCGGAAGTGCTGCTCGTTTTCGCCGGGAAACCCAACCAGGAACGTGCTGCGGATCGCCACTTCGGGCATTGCTTTTCGCACGCGTTCGATGAGGTTCAAGTACTCGTCTCCGTCCCCGGGGCGTCCCATGCTGCGCAGCACCTCGCCGTCGGCGTGCTGGAAGGGCAGGTCTAGGTACTCGCATATCCGCGGCTCCCGCGCCATGACCTCGATCACCCGCTCCGTGACGCGGTTGGGATAGGCGTACAGCAACCGAACCCAGTGCGCCTGCTCGACGCGCGCGACCGCAGAGAGCAGGTCGGCGAC
>CAZWRO010000062.1:2805-10611 GCA_964635365.1 uncultured bacterium
ATCAGCGCGTCGATCTCCGGGAACTGCTCGTGGAGGGCGGCTGGGTCGTCCTGCGGCCAGCAACCCGCACAGATGAGAACGCGGGCCTCGTCGGACCGTCGCCAGGAGGCGGCCTCCGCCAGCGCCTCCGCCGACTCTTCTCTGGCGGGGCCGATGAAGCAGCACGTGTTGACGAGCAGAACATCGGCCTGTGAGAGATCGCTGACCACGGCAAAGCCGGCCTCTTGCAGGAGGCCCAGCATCACCTCGGTATCGACCAGATTCTTGGGGCACCCCAGGGAGATTGCCCCAACGGAGGCGCGGCGTTCGCGCCCCAAGACGGAGGCGCGTCCTCCGCGCCCCAAGACGGTCACCTGAGCCCGAGTGCGGCGTCCAGCTTGGAGAATTCGTAGTGGGCCTCGAACTGCTCGATTGCGCGCTGGATCTTCCTTGGCTCCCGCACTCGAAGCTTGCCCAACATCTCCTCGATCGTAGCTACCGTTGTCAGCGTGTCGTCTCGGACCAGCAGCACCGGAACGGAAAGCTCCTCTGCCCGCGCCACCACGGTGTGACTGGGAGGCAGATCTCCCGTCAAGATGAGGCATCGGGTGTGAGTCTCAAGCGCCGCGAGCTGGATGTCGCTGCGGTCGCCGCCGGTGATAACACACTTGCGCGGTGTCCGTCGGAAGTGCTGCAGCGCGCGCTCCACGCCCATGGCCCCCACCACGAAGTTCTCCACTAGCTCTTCGCCTGCTTCAGGGCAGCAAAGCATCCGGCCGCCGGTGGCCTCCGTCAACTCTCTGATGCTCACCGACTGCAGCAGGGGGTCCTGTGGCATGACTCCCCAAACGCTCATGCCAACCCTTTCCAGACACGGCACGACGTCCTCCCAGATTCGGTCGGCTTGGCGCGGCGGAACGAAATTCAGCAGCACCCCCGCCAGGCGGTCCCCCAAGATTCTGTGGGAGGCAATGATGCTATCTGCGTCGAGGAAAGACTCGCACCGTCCCATCAGCAGCACCTGGGCGTCAAGCATCTCCGCCAGGCTGCCTCCGGAGAGCCCGAACATGCTGCCGCGGGTTAGGACGGAGCCCGATCCACAGACCAGCATCACGTCAACTTCCTGCGAAGTCGCGTCGAAGGCGTCTCGCACCTTCTGCTGAGCCTCTTCTGGATCCCAGCAGCACACCTCCGCGTCCATCACAAGAGGACACAGGTGCGAAGGATCCGTTTTCAGGTCGAGCTGCTGCGCCACGAACAAAGCATCTTCATCGGTGACTTCATCGCCGACGGTCACCGGGAGCAGGCCCAGGGGCTTCATGTAGCCAACGCGCCGTCCCTGCTGCTGCCAGCGTTTGCCCAAGACCAGGGAGGTCAGCGTCTTGCCAGCATAAGCGTCGTTTGAGGCTATGTACAACGTGACCATTTCGTACCTCCAGGCTCTACTTCTCAGCTATGGTGATGCGCGCGTCCACGGCCACGGCCCCCGCACCCGGCTCCCCAACCTTTAGCGGGTTGATGTCCATCTCGACGATCTCGGGGAAGTCGGTGACCATCTGGGAGACCACGAGCAGGCAGTCCACGATGGCCTCGATATCACAGGGGCGTTCGCCGCGCGCACCTCGCAGCAGCGGAGCTGATCTGATCTCTTCGATCATCCTACGTGCGTGCTGTTTGCCGAAAGGTGCGACTCGGAAGCTTACATCCTTCAGTATCTCGACGTAGATGCCGCCCAGCCCGAACATCACCACCGGCCCGAACTGCGGGTCCCGCGTGCTGCCCAGGATCACCTCTCGGCTCCCGGAGACCAGCTCCTGGACGAAGGCGCCCCGGAGCATGGCGCGGGGGGCGTATCTCTGCACCCGGAGCATCATCAGCTCGTAGGCGTCGATGACCTCTTGGCGATCCCGGAGCCCCACGCGCACGCCACCGATGTCCGACTTGTGCAGAATGTCAGGGGAGATGATCTTCATCACCACGGGGAAGCCCAGCTCATCTGCGTGACGCCCCGCTTCCTCCGCGCTCTCCGCGACGAAGCTCTTGGGCACTGCGATGCCGTAAGCCTGCAACACCTCCCGCGCCTCGACCTCGCCCAGGTTGACCCGGCCCTCGCGGCGCGCCTTCTCGAAAACGCCTCGGATGGCTTCCTCGTCGGCTCGGAAGCGGGCGAGTTGGTCGGGAGGCTCCGCTCGCCACTCCCTGTAGCGGGCCATGCCGTTCAGCGCCTGAACGGCACGCTCCGGGTACGGATAAGTGGGGATTTTCTTTTCATTGAAGACATCCACTGCGTCCGCCATGGCGTCCCCGCCCATGAAGCAAGCCAGGACGGGCTTCTTTGACTTCGCGGAGACGCGCGCCAATCCCTCGGCGATTTCCTTGGGTCGCGTCATGGCCTGCGGCGTTAGCACGGCCACCACCGCGTCCACATTCGGATCGGCAAGGAGAGTCTCCGCGCCAAAGGTGTAACGCTCGGCGTCTGCGTCTCCCAACACATCGATGGGATTGTAGAAGTTGGAGGCCTCGGGAAGACGCCCGCGAAGCTTGATCACCGTGCTTGGGTCCAGGCCGGCAAGTTGCAGCCCGGCGCGTTCGACCGCGTCGGTGGCCATGATCCCCGGCCCCCCGGCATTGGTCACGATTCCTACCCGGCGACCCTCGGGGAGATCTTGATAGGCGAACGCGATGCCAAGATCGAAGAGCTCTTCGACCGAGTGCGCGCGCGTGACTCCGCACTGCAAGAAGGCGGCGTCGTAGGCCTCCTCGGAGCCGGCGAGACTTCCGGTATGGGAGGAAACTGCGCGCGCCCCCGCCTGCGTTCCGCCCGACTTCACGACGATCACGGGCTTCTTCTCGCAGACCTGCCGCGCGATATCCATAAACTCCGGACCGTTGGGCAGCCCCTCAATGTAGGCGACAATGACTTTGGTTTCGGGATCGTCCTCCCAGGCCCGCAGGAGGTCCACCACACCGACGTCCACGCCGTTGCCAAAGCTCACGAACTTGCTGTAGCCGATGCCCTGCTGAATGGACCAGTCGATGATCGCCGTCGCCAAGGCCCCGGACTGCGACATCAGCGACACGGTCCCGCGGGGCGGGAATCCCGGGGCGAACGAGGCGTTCAGGCCGTTGGCGGTCGCCATTACGCCCAGGCAATTCGGCCCCACGACTCTTATTCCGAGCCGCTTCGCCGTTTCCGCCAGCTTCCGCTCCCGCGCCACGCCCTCCGGGCCGGACTCCTTGAATCCGGCGGAGATCACGATAACGGAATTGATGCCCTTCTCCCCACACTCCTCGATTACCGGCACCACCGCCGGGGCGGGAACCACGATTACGGCCAGGTCCACCTCCCCTTCGATCTCGGTGACGCTGCGGTAGCACTTCAGCCCGAGTATCTCGGAAGCGTGAGGGTTCACAGGATAGATCGATCCTTTAAACCCGAAAGAGATCATGTTGCGAAGAAGAGCGTGCCCGACCTTGCCCGGCTTCGTGGAAGCGCCGATGATGGCCACCGAGGTCGGCTCAAAGAATTGCTTTAGAGTTGTGTTCACTGCCATTGCCAATATCTAGGCCCAGTCTGCGAGTCGGCCCTGGCGGTAGGCCTGGATGTAGCCCAGACACATGTCGTCCCGTGCAAGCAGGGCCTCCCCGGCGCACGCCACAGCCATCAAGCCTCCGTCCAGAGGATCCATGATGGCGGCGTCGAGGCCCCTGGCCATGGCCATCGCGAGGAAGGTGCGATTGAGCAGGCGTCGGGCCGGCATCTGAAACGAGATGTTGCTGAGGCCGCAGATCACGTGTATTCCCGGCAGCGATCGTGTAATACCCTCGACCGCCTCGAGGAAGGCCAACCCTTGATCGCTTTCCACTCCCACCGCGCGCACAAGCGGATCGATGAACACCTCTTCGCGCGCGAGGCCGGCCTCGTTCGCGGCTTCGGCGAGCTTGTTCGCGATCACCACGCGTTGCTCTGCGGTCTTGGGCAGGCCGGAATCGTCCAGCGTGAGAGCGATCAGCCGCGCTTTGTGGCGTTGGGCCAGCTCGAGCAGCGGCCCCTGCCTTTCTGCCTCCCCGCTGACCGAGTTCAGCAAGGCCTGCCCCCGGTGTGCCTCGAGACCGGCCCGCAGCGCCTCTGGGTTGGGCGAGTCGATGCAGGCCGGCTTGTCCGTCGCCGCCTGCACCGTCTCGACGAGCCAGGCCATGTCCTCCGGCTCCCGATTCGGACTGGTGCCGGCGTTCACGTCGATGTAGTCCGCGCCCGCCTCCGCCTGCACCTTTGCCTGCTCTGCTATGAACTCCGCGTCGCGAGCCACGATCGCCTCGCCTACACGCTTGGTCGAGCCATTGATACGTTCTCCGACAATGATCATTCCGCTATCCCTTCAATGAGTTTGCTGATCCTGATACGTTTCTTCGAGTCCGTGAAGGAGCGCGACGAGCACTGCGTTGACTGGTGTGGCAACACCCACCGCTTGACCTTCCCGTACGACGGCTCCGTTTATCGCCTCCACCTCCGTCCGTCGTCGCTGCCGGACATCCTGCAGCATGGAGTTCGTGTTGTCAGCCGTCCGCCTGCAGACTTCCTCGGCCCGAGCCGCCATGTCCGGCTCCGGCATCTCAATCTTCTTGGCTCCAGCTACCGCCTCGACCTCCCTCACCGCCGATCGCAGAAGGCCGAGCAGGCTTTCGGATTGCACGAGTCCTCCATTGCGGACGCGGGCGAGAGTCGCCACCGCGTTGAGGCCGGCGTTGACAGCCAGCTTTCCCCACAAGGCCGACACCACGTCTGTTGTCGTTTCCACCTCCAGCCCGGTTGACGACAACACCCCCGCGATCTCCTTCAGCCGGTCGGTCAGCCTTCCGTCCAGCTCCCCGATCACGGTCGCTCCCCGCCCGGCGTGTTGCACTTGCCCGGACTCCAGCCGCGTCACCCCCAAGGAGGTTGCTCCGGCGACCACGCGGTCTGACCCGAGCCGTGACTGAAGGGCCTCGACGTTGGCGAGGCCGTTCTGGACGGTGAGCACCGTCGTCTGTGAGCCCACGAGAGACTGCGCAGCCTCGGCGGCAGCCGCCGTGTCGTACGACTTCACAGCTACAATTATCAGATCGGCGATGCCAGCTTCGGTGGGAGAGGCCGTCGCGCGCACAGGAGCGTTGAACTCGCCTCCCACCCCTGAGATCGAAACGCCCCGTCGGTCGAGCAGCGCGGCCCGCTCCGGCCGACGGTCGATCAGCCACACTTCATGCCCGGCCCTGCTCAGCAGGCCGCCCAGCAGACATCCGATGGCGCCGGGGCCGACGATGGCGATCTTCATTGGAGCCTCCGCCTTTCTTCACCGCGGCTTCTCCCACTTCTCCAGCTCCGCCAGTTCGCCGTAGGTACCGCCCTGCAGTATCTCTTCTCGAACGCGACTCTCTCGCTCGTATACTTCCATCCCACGGTTTGCCCACTCGGCAACGCGGTCCCGCGGGACGCGAACCAGTCCATCGTCATCTCCCAGAATCCAGTCGCCCGGCTCCACCACTTCCCCCGCCACCGTGATCGACACGCCGATCTCGCCCAACCCTCGCGGCTCGCCCGCATTCGGGCAGATCACGCGCGAGAAGGCCGGAAACTTGAGCGCTCGGATATCTCCGCTGTCCCGCAGCGCGCCATCGATCACGATTCCGGCCACCTTTCGGTTCATGGCGCTGCGAGTCGCCATCTCGCCCCAAACGGCCGGGCCCACTCCCCCCGCGTCCACCACTATCACCTCTCCCGGCTTGGCGTGGTCGATCGCCTCCACGGGCTTCGCGTAGTCTCCCGGGGCCGTCCTCACGGTGAGGGCCGGGCCCGCCATCTTGAGGCCGGGGCCCACGGGCTTCAGCCCGGACAATACGCCGCGTCGGTGCATGGCGTCCGACAGATTCGCGGCCGAAATCTGCATGAGGATCTCTTGGATCTCTTCCCCGGACACCCGCTTGTAGAGATTCGTCGGGATCTTCACTCCCTCGGTAATGGCTCGCTTCAGCTCCGCGGTCGCCTTCCTGGCGTCCGGCGCTTTGGTGATCGCGCCCCCCACGATAACCACCGCCGCCCCTGCTTCGACGGCCTGGGCGGCGTTCTCCGAGTGAATGCCGCCGGCGACGCAGACGGGCGCCTCCGCGGCTCGCGTGATCTCGGACAACTGCGCGAAGGGATCGGCCGCGCGCATCTGCATGTCGATTGCGGTATGGACTCCCACGAAGTCCACGCCCAACTCGGCCACCTGCTTCGCCCGCGCCACCGGGTCGGTCGTGCCGAGTAGGTCGGCCACGATCTGCGCGCCGTACTCCCGTCCGGCCTCCACGCACTCGGCTATCGTCGCGTCCGACGCGGCGGCCAAGACATGCACCACCTTTGCGCCGGCCTTCGCCGCCGACTCCACCTCGATGCGGCCCGCATCCATCACCTTCATGTCCGCCGCCACTATCAGCTTCGGGTGAGCCGCGCGCAGACGGCGCACCGCGTCCAGGCCCACGCTCTTGATCAGCGGAGTCCCGGCCTCCAGGATATCGGCGCCGCCGGCGGCGGCTTCGGCCGCGACTTTGAGCGCGCGGTCGAGTTCTACGAAGTCGAGCGCGACTTGCAGCAGCACTCGTGGTTTCTGGTCTGCCATATTCAATGCTCGCAATAGGAAGAGTTCAGGCCGTTGTGGCCCGCGATACTGCGCAGCGCCGTCCGTTTCTGCTCTCGATGGCGTGGGCCCGGCGTTTGTGGAAGTCCGTGCTCTGCTCGAACGCGTAGGCCGCGCGGAGCAGCGTCTCTTCGCCCAACGGTTTGCCGACGAGCTGAAGCCCAATCGGCAGCCCGTCGGAGGAGAACCCACAGGGGATCGACATCCCCGGAAGGCCGGCCAGGTTGACGGGGATGGTGCATACGTCCGACAGGTACATCGCGATGGGATCGTCGGTCTTCTCGCCCAGTCGGAAGGCCACCGACGGGCTGGTCGGACCGATCAAGAGATCGCATCGCTCGAAGGCGCGGTCGAAATCGCGTCGGATCAGGGTCCGCACTTGACTCGCCTTCACGTAGTAAGCGTCATAGTAGCCGGCACTGAGAGCATAGGTACCCAGCATAATGCGCCGCTTCACCTCGGCGCCGAATCCCTCGTCGCGCGTCTTGCGATACATCTCGACGATGTCGTCCGACCCGTCGCGGCTGCGATGGCCGTATTGCACGCCGTCGTAGCGGGCCAGGTTGGAGCTGGCCTCGGCGGGAGCGATGATGTAGTAGACTGGAATCGAATAGTTCAGGTGCGGCAGGGATACCTCTTCGCACTCGGCGCCGAGCTCGCCAAGGCGCTCCACGGCGCCTCGCACCGCCTCCCCCACTTCCGCCTCCACCCCCACGCCCTGGTACTCCATGAACTCCTTCACCAGCCCCACGCGCAGACCCTTGACGTCGGGCCGCAACGCCTGCGTGTAGTCGGGGACCGGCGCGTCAATCGAGGTCGCGTCCCGCGGGTCGTGTCCGGCCAGAACGTTCATCATCAAGGCGCAGTCGCGGACGTCCTTGGTGATGGGCCCCACTTGGTCGAGCGAGCTTGCGAAGGCGACCACGCCATAGCGCGAGACGCGCCCGTAAGTCGGCTTCAGTCCCACCACGCCGCAGAAGCTCGCCGGCTGCCGAATGGACCCGCCGGTATCGGTGCCCATTGCCACCACCGCCTCCGAGGCGGTGACGGCCGCGGCCGGCCCGCCGCTGGACCCGCCCGGCACCCGATCCAAGTCCCACGGATTCCGGGTTACCCCGAAGGCCGAGTTCTCGGTGGAGGAGCCCATGGCGAACTCGTCCATGTTGGCCTTGCC
>CAZWRO010000063.1:0-3544 GCA_964635365.1 uncultured bacterium
AGGGTGTAGATGCCGCCGGTGTGGAACCAGCGCGCGCCCTTTCCGAAGAGGGCGTTCCAGTCCACGTCTCCGGGCTTGAGCTCGCGGATGGGGGTGTGGGCGCGGTAGTACTCGGTGACCGAGGGGGCGACGCCCTTGCCACTCCAGGTGAAGTTCATGCCGTTGTGGAGGGTGCCTTTGCCGTCGGTGGCGTGCTTGCCCTTGCCTCCGGTGTCGAACCAGATGATGTGAGAGGTGTCCACCCCGGCTTCGCGGAGCTGGTTCTCGATATTGCGTCCTATGCCATCGTCGACGAGAGCGGTGACGACGGCGGTCTTCAGGCCAAAGCAGGCACTGAGTCCTTCGGCGACATTGGTTTCGCCGCCCCCGTGCCAGATTCTGGCGAACCGGGCTCTTCGGGTGGGCACGTCGCCGGGGTCAATGGGCATCATCACTTCGCCCAATGCCAGGGCGTCGTAGCCGTCTGTTTCCGACTTAATCTGAAGCTTGCTCATCGATTCTCCCTCCGGAAGTTCGGCGCGGGGTTCTCCCGGCGGTAAGATTTCGCCCGGCGCGGCGAAAATCCTCCAGGGCGGTGGCCGTGGGGCAACATCGGGGCAGCGGGTGGGGTCCGTTGGGAGAGGCCGGCGGGACAGAAGGGAGGGTGTTCAGAGGTGAGGCACTTGGGTGGGGGGATAAGAGCAGCCATTGGGCGACCATTCTGGGGGGAGCGGCGGGAACAGCCGTAGAATAGAAGTCAGAGGGTTGGGCGCCCCAGCCTGAGGGTGGTATCATCAGGCTAAGAGCGAGCTTGACCGCGCGCATGCGGGGCTTGATGCCCGCCTGCGCGTTCTGCTTCGGGGGATTGGTTGTGCGATGCGGGGGGTGAATGACGCGAGAGGAGCGCGACTCGGAACATGAGCACGATTTCTGACAAGCGTCGACTGGCCGTGACCGTTGGTGGGGTCACGTTCAAGAACCCGTTCTTCCTGGCCTCGGGACCGACGACCCATTCGGCCGATCAGTTGGAGCGCGGGTGCGAAGAGGGATGGGCGGGCGCGTCCATCAAGCTGACGTTCGATCCGGCGCCGTACATCAACCGAGAGCCGCGCTACACGTACTACGACCCGGCGGGATTGTTGGCCTTCACGGCCGAGAAGCGTATCAACCTGGAGCAGGCCCTGGAGTTGGTGGAGGAGTCGTTGCGCCGCGTGGACGACGATTTCGTGATCATGGCCAACTACTCTTATGTAGGCGACAAGTGGCTCGAGGGATGGGTGAATATGGCGCGGGCGTTCGAGCAAGCGGGGACGCACGTGCTCGAGCTGAACATGGGCTGCCCGAATATGTCCTTCAACTTGGCGCTGACGGGTGAGGCGCACGAAGGGGGACCGGAGAGCGGGGCCTCGCTGGGGATGCAGCCTGACTTGGTGGCGGAGATTGTGAAGGCGACGGTGGAGGCGGTGTCGATTCCGGTGTTCGTGAAGCTGAGTCCGGAAGGCGGACGCCTGGCGGAGTCGGCACATGCGGCCTACCAGGCGGGGGCGGTGGCGGTGGGTTCCAACGCGAACCGCCTGGCGATTCTGCCGGTGGACGTATGGAACCCGAAGAAAGCGGTCATCCACCTTCAGGAGCAAGTGTCGCTCACTTGCACCTCGGGCCCGTGGTGCAAGCCGCTGGCGCTGCGCGATGTGTTCGAGATACGAAAGCGGAACGGTGCGGAAGTGGCGACGACGGCCACGGGGGGAGTGGAGAAGTGGGAAGACGCCGTCGAGATGGCCTTCTACGGGGCCGACTTGGTGGGGATCTGCACGGGGGTGTTGGCCCACGGGTATGGGCTGGTCCGGCCCCTCCTGGACGGCCTGGTGCGCTACATGGACAAGATGGGGTACGAGACGTGGGGCGCGATGCGGGATCTGCTGGTGGACGAGGTGACTTCCTCAGAGGACCTGACGCTGTATCCGGGTCACGCGCGGATCAAGGTTCCGCAGCTTGCGGCGCCGTGCAAGTTTGCGTGTCCGAACCAAGTCCCTGCACAGGGGTATGTCCGCAAGGTGGCGGAGGGGGATTTCCGCGAGGCCTACCGCCTGATCACCTCGCGCGATCCGCTGCAGTCGGTGTGCGGGTACATCTGCGCGCACCCGTGCGAGGCGGCCTGCACGCGAGGCGATATCGATGAGCCGGTACGCATTCGCGAGATAAAGCGCTTCGTGCTGGAACGCGCGGCGGAGCAAGGATGGAAGCCGGAGGTGGATCGGCTGCCGTCTTCGGGCAAGCAGGTCGCGGTTGTGGGGTCGGGCCCGGCGGGTATCGCCTGCGCCTGGGATCTGACGCGAGCGGGCCACTCGGTGACCGTGTTCGAGGCCGAGGAGAAGGCCGGCGGGATGCTGCGTTACGGAATCCCGGCCTTTCGCCTCAGTGAGGGCGTGCTGGACAAGGAGATCGGGGCCCTAGAGTCGTTGGGTGTGCGGATCGAGTGCAAGCGGCGGCTGGGGAAGGATTTCGCCCTCGCCGATCTGCGAGAGCAAGGATTCGAGGCGATCTTCCTCGGGCTCGGCGCGCAAGGGGGGCGGCGCCTGAACGTGCCGGGCGAGGAGGCGGAGGGAGTGGTGTCGGCCGTGGATCTGCTGCGCGCCGTGCGCCGCGGAGAGGACCCGGGCCTTGGTCGGCGGGTGGCGGTCGTTGGCGGAGGCTACACGGCAGTGGATGCCGCTCGGACGGCCGTTCGGCTGGGGGCGGAGGAGGTGTTCCTGTGCTACCGGCGCACGCGCGATGAGATGCCGGCGGTGCCGGAGGAGGTCTGGGAGGCGGAGGAGGAGGGGGTTCGCGTGATCTACCTGGTCGCCCCCGTCGAGATTCGAACGGACGGCGGCAAGGTGGCGGAGCTGCGGATGCGGATCCACACCCTGGGGGAGGCGTCCGCCTCGGGCCGACGGCGGCCGGATCCGGTGGAGGAGACAGACTTCAGCCTGCCGTGCGACATGGTGATCAACGCGTTGGGACAGGTGGTGGAGGGCGAGGTGGAGGGGATAGAGGTGACGCGGAGAGGGACGCTGGCCTGTGAGGTCGAGACGGGGGCGACGCAAGTGGAGGGGGTATTCGCCGGCGGCGACGCGGCGACGGGGCCGGATACAGTCATCGCGGCGGTGGCGTCGGGCCGGCGGGCGGCGGTGTCGATCGACCGATATCTGTCCGGGGGCGAGCCGTTCTTGAATTACGACCCGGAGCTGACAGAGGTCTCGCGGGAGAAGGTGTTGGCTCGCCAGAGCGGGCTCGAAAGGAAGCCGAGGGTTTCGCTGGAGGTGCGCCCGCCGGCGGAGCGGCGGGGAGACTTCAAGACGTACGACCGCACGATGACGGAGGCGGAGGCGGTCGAGGAGGCGGGCCGTTGTTTGTCCTGCGGATGTGGGGTTGGATGTGGTTTGTGTGCGCGGATCTGCTCGAATTTCGCGATCAGCGCGCAGGGGGCCGACGCGTTCTGCATTGACGAAGAGAAGTGCGTAGCCTGTGGAATGTGTTTCCGCCTCTGTCCCAACCAGAACATCGAGATGGTGCAGGGCGAAGG
>CAZWRO010000063.1:3644-7425 GCA_964635365.1 uncultured bacterium
TAGTGAGAGGGAGGATCGATGAAGGTTCTGATTACCGCGACTTCGTTCAGCGAGGTAACGCGCGAGCCGGAGGAGCGGCTGATAGCAGCCGGATATGAGATCGCGCACAATCCCTATGGGCGTCCGATGACGGGGGAGGAGCTGGCGCCATTGCTGGAGGGTGTGGACGGTTGCGCGGCGGGCGTGGACGACTTCTCGGCGGCGGCGTTCACCCGGGCGGACAAGCTGCAAGTCGTCGCGCGGCATGGGGCAGGGATAGACCAGGTGGACATCGCGGAATGCACGCGCAAGGGGATCGTGGTGGCGAACGTGCCGGGGGCGAACGCGGAGGCAGTGGCGGATATGAGCCTGGCGCTGATGCTGGCGGTGGCGCGGCACATACCGGAAGGGGACCGGACAACGAAGGCCGGGGAGTGGGTCAATACGTATGGAGCAGATCTGCATGGGGCGACGGTGGGGCTGTTGGGAATAGGTAGGATAGGGAAGGGCGTTGCCCGACGGTGTCGAGGTTTCGACGCGCGGGTGTTGGCCTATGATCCGTACTTCGATGACGAGTTCGCGATGAAGTACGGTGTGGAGCGTGCGGAGTCACTTGACCAGGTGATGAAGGAGTCGGATTTCGTTTCCCTCCACATGCCGTCAAACGAGCAGACGCGGGGGATCATCGACGCGGAGAAGATCGCGCTGATGAAGCCGACGGGGATCCTGGTGAACACCGCGCGGGGTGCGATTGTGAACGAGGATGCGCTGGCCGACGCGCTGGAGGCCGGGCGAATCTTCGGGGCGGGGCTGGATGTGTACGCGGCGGAGCCTCCGACAGAAAGTCGGCTGCTGCATTGCGAGCGGGCGGTGACTATGCCGCACGTATCGTCGAACACGACGGATGCCCTGCTGGCGATGGGGAACGGCGTGGTGGATGCGATAATGGCGGTCTTCAAAGGGGAGCGTCCGGCCTACTGCGTCAACCCGGAAGCTTACGATTCGAAGTAGGGGCGCGGTCTCGTCCGGGCGGGTCGGCCTGCGATCGGCGTCCTTGAAACCGGTGTCCTTGAAACCAGAGGAGGTAGTGTGCAATGGCCCAGGTTCGTGTCGGCCTTGTCGGGTGTGGGTTCTCGGCGAGCTTGCACATAGAGGGATACAAGAAGCTGGCCCCCGAGAGGTGCCAGGTGGTGGCGGTGTGTGGGGTTCCGAAGTCGGAGGCGGAGGCCTTCGCTGCCGAGCATGGCATCTCCGCGGCGTTCGGGAGCATGGAGGAGATGCTGGCAACGGCGGAGGTGGAGGCGGTCGATCTGGCGGTGCCGAATTACCTGCACGCTCCGTTCATCATAGAAGCGGCCAAGGCGGGGAAGCACATCTTCTGTGAGAAACCGCTGACGGGGTACTTCGGGGAGCAGGGAACTCCGAAGGACGAGCTGATCGGCAACACCGTGCCAAAGCAGAAGATGCTGGAGGAGACCAGTCGACAGGTGGACGCGGTGATGGCCGTGCTCGAAGAGTCCGGCGTGAAGTTTGGGTATGCGGAGAACTGGGTTTATGCGCCGGCGTTCGTGAAGCTGTGGCGGCTGGCGAAGACGGCGGGTGGGACGATCCTGCGAATCGAGGCGGAGGAGTCGCATTCGGGGTCGCATGCCGAGTATGCTAAGCAGTGGCGATTGTCCGGGGGCGGATCGCTGATGGTCAAGGGCTCGCATCCATTGGGGGCGGCCCTGCAGTTGAAATGGTGGGAGGGAGAGGAGAAGTTCGGGCGGCCGATTCGAGCCGCTTCGGTGCTGTGCGAGGTGGGGAATCTGACGTGGATCGACGCGTTCAAGCGGGAGCAGACGCATTACGTGCGGACGGGGTGGAAGGACGTCGAGGACTGGGGGATCATCGTGGTCAAGTTCGAAGACGGGTCGGTGGCCGAAGTGAAGGCGGGAGACACGACTCTGGGCGGGGTGCACAACTACCTGGAGGCCTATCTTTCGAACGCAAGGCTGCGGGCCAACATCAACCCGAATGATTCCTGTGTCGCTTACGCGCCGGCGGCGGACATCTTCGAGCCGGAGTATATCAGCGAGAAGATCGAGACGAAAGGCGGATGGAGCCAGCCCTCGCCGGATGAGGACTGGCATCAGGGGTACCCGCAGGAGGTGGCTGATTTCGTCTCGGCGATCATCGAGGACCGGCAGCCGGTGTCCGGCGCGGCGCTGGCGCGGGAGGTGGCCCTGGTGCTGTACGCGGCCTATGTGAGTGCCGAGGAGGGGCGGCGGGTGGAATTAGGTCCGATCCTTGGGGGCTAGTGCCTGAGAACGAGGCCAACTTGGGTGGAGTGTGATCGAAGATGTCTGAGGTGAGAATCGGTCTGGTCGGGTACGGGAACGCGGCGAGCTTCCACGTGCCGGCCTTGCGACAGCTCGGGCGCGAGCGATGCGAAATCGTAGCGGTATGCGGGCGATCGCGGGACCGGGCGGCGGCGTTCGCGGGGGAGCACGGGATTCCGCAGGCGTTCGGAGATATGGAGGAGATGTTCTCTTCTGTGGAGGTGGACGCGGTCGACCTGGCGGTTCCGAATCACGTCCACGCGGAGTACGCGATCAGGGCCGCGGAGGCGGGCAAGCATATCATCTGCGAGAAGCACCTGACGGGCTACTTCGGGGAGCCGGACGCGCCCGAGGAGGAGATGATCGGCAAGACGGTGCCGAAGTCGAAGATGCTGGCGCGGGTGGTCGAGCAATGTGACTTGATCGGTGAGGCGATAGGGAAGGCGGGGGTCAAGTTCGGATATGCCGAGAACTGGGTGTATGCGCCGGCGTTTGTGAAGCTCAGGCGGTTGGCTGACACCGCGGGCGGGACGATCATGCGTATGCAGGCGGAGGAATCGCACTCGGGTTCGCCTTCGGTGTACGCCAAGCAATGGCGGACTTCGGGGGGCGGGTCATTGGTGCTGAAGGGGTCGCACCCATTGGGTGCAGTGCTCCAGTTGAAGCAATGGGAAGGGGAGCGCAAGCGCGGCAAGCCGATCCGCCCGAGCTCCATCATGTGCGAGGTCGGCAATCTGACCTGGATCGAGTCCTTCAGGCAGGAGGAGAAGCACTTCCTGAAGACTGACTGGAAGGACGTGGAGGACTGGGGGATCATGGTCGTGAAGTTCGAGGACGGCTCGGTGGCGGAGATCATTGCGGGGGATACCACGCTTGGTGGAGTGCATAACTACCTCGAAGCCTATCTGTCGAACGCGCGCCTCCGGGCGAACATCAACCCGAACGACTCGTGCGTGGCGTACGCGCTATCGCCGGAGATCTTCGGCGACGAGTATATCACAGAGAAGATAGAGACGAAGGGCGGCTGGACGTTGCCGTCGCCTGAGGAAGCGTGGAACCAAGGGCAGCCACAGGAGATGGCCGATTTCGTAGCGGCCATTTCTGAGGACAGGGAGCCCGTGTCCGGCTTTCTGTTGGCCCGCGATGTTACGCTGGTGCTGTATGCGGCCTATGTGAGCGCGGAGGAAGGGAGGCGCGTCGACTTGGGGCCGATCCTGGGGTAGTGCGCCCGGGATTTGTGGAATCCCGTCGACACATGGCGTGTCTCGAGTGGCAGGACTAGTGTCGGTGCGGCAGAAGAGCGGTAGGGTGAAGACCTGGCGGAGCCGGCTGCTTCCGATAGAAGATGCCAGCAGATCAGCGCGGGAGTTCTGGATCGCGGTGTTGTTGCTGTTGCTCCTGATCTCGGTGGCGGTTGTTTTCTATGTTCGCGTGGAAAGCGGTCTCAGTGGCACTTCCTGGTCGGCGATCGACGGGCTCTA
>CAZWRO010000063.1:7525-10600 GCA_964635365.1 uncultured bacterium
TTCGCGTGGAAAGCGGTCTCAGTGGCACTTCCTGGTCGGCGATCGACGGGCTCTACATGGCCTTGCTCACCGTCACCACCATCGGTTTCGGAGAAGTTCATCCGCTGAGCCAAGGCGGGGAGCTGTTCACCACGGGGTTTGCAATCACTGGCGTAGTCCTTCTGGCATTCGCTGCGCGCAGCGCCGCGAGCCTGCTGGTCGGACAACAACTCAGCGCCGAGGCGCAGCGCAGACGGAGGTTGCGGGCATTGAAAGAAATGGCGAATCACTATATTGTCTGTGGTTATGGGCGGATGGGACACGAGGCGGTGCACCAGTTGCAGCGGCGAGGCCTCGGGGTGGTGGTAATTGAGGAGGACCCAGAGGCTCTGGCGAGCCTGGAGGGCACATCCATTCCTTTCGTCGAAGGAAATGCCACGCAGGATGAGCATCTCAAGAATGCCGGTGTGGAGAAGGCAAAGTGCCTGATTGCTGCGGTGGGGACAGACGAAGACAACTTGTTCATAGTGCTCAGCGCGCGGCTTCTGAACCCACAGTTGTATATCGTGGCGCGGGCGAGCCGGGAAGAGACGGTCGACAAGCTCCGACGGGCAGGCGCGAATAGCGTCCACTCGCCGTATGTCCTCGGGGGTCGGCACCTAGCCTTTGCCGCGGTGGATCCGGGCGTGGTTCACTTCTTGGAACAGGTGCTGCACCAAGAGCAGCTGGATGTGGACATAGCCGCGGTCGCGGTCGCTGCCGACTCACCGGCGTTGGATAAACCGATGCTTGGGTCGGGGGTTATGCAGGAGAGGGGCGCGATGATTCTCGGGGTGATATCGGCCGACGCAACCCTGCATACGAACCCTCGACCGAGCACGACTGTGAACCGCGGCGATACGATCATAGCCATGGGCACGCGCGAGCAACTCGCCGCCCTTCAGAAGGCGGTGGGGGAATAGATCGGCCGGAGGCGTCGGCTTCAGCGCTTCCAGGGCGGGGTGTCGGGCAGAATCGCTTGGAAGTCGTCGATCAGCGTCGCTTCGTAGGTTCCCGCGTATTCTCCGGCCAGGAAGCGTCCCACGGCCTCTTCCAGGAAGCGCTGCCAGGAGGCGTCTTCCTGACCCGGATTGATGGGATAGAAGAAAAACCCGTTGGCGCGAGCCGCCTTGAGGTCCCCCGGAGCATCACCAATCATCAGCACGTGATCTTCCGGGTACTTCCCGGCGGCCGCGATCTGGAGGTGTTCCTTCTTGCTGCCCATCTCTTGGCCGGCGATCACTGAGCAGTGCTTGGCGATATCGTGCTCTTCCCACTCGCGGCGGAGCGCTTCTCCCGGGGTCGCGGAGACCACGATGCAGTCGGCCTTGGGCGCGATCGCTTCGAGGGATTCCCTGACGTAAGGGAAAGGCGGAACGCCGTGGACCATGTCGGCGATGGTGGCATTGACCGCCTCGCTCCAGGCGAGCGTCCGTTCGAGCACGGGATCTGCGGACCGCTGCACCAGGGCCTTGAGGACCGGGTTTCCGAGCTTGGTTTCCGTGTCGACCCAGTTGCGGAGGGAGGGAACCTCCGGCGGCTTGACGCCACGCCGGCGCACCTCTTCCCGTTCGGCCAGTAGGTCGAACACCATGAGGAGGGCGGGGAATCGATTGATGCCGCGCCACTTGGAGTAAAGGTTGACGAACTCGCCGGCCTCGCGGGCGTACTTTGAAACCGGCTGGAGGCCCCAGTGCTTGATGATGTTGGGGATGAAGCACTCCTTGTGCTTGATCTCCATGGTATCGAAGGCGCAGCCGTCGGAGTCGATGCCGACGAAGAACTCGTGCTTGGGGGCGAAGCTCTTGAGCGGAGCCTGTGCATCAGCGGCGGTCATAGGTAACTCCTCTAGTCGAAGCTTTCCGGTATCTCGAGTCAGCTCGTGCTGACGAAGGGTTTGATATGGCGCTCGATGTGGGCGCGAACGGTATCGTAATGGATTTCCTCGTGCGCTTCCAGGGCCAGCATGAGGCGATCCTTGAAACGAGGCCTGCCGCCTTGCTCGGCGGTGAGTACGGAGCCGAAGGTAACGTGGAGGGCTTCGCGGGTGTCGAATTGGTCGAGGATGCCGGGGAGGTCGTCGTCGCCCAGGCTGTCGGGCGCGGGGACCCTTGCGAGGTCGGCGGAAACGTGATAGGAGGCGCGATCTTCGGGATAGCGCTCTCTGGCAAAGGCCATGATCTCGCGGAAGAGTGGGGGATCGATGGTGGCGATGGCGCGAAGCGCTTCGAGGTAGCTGGTGCCGGCGGTCTTGAGGTGGACGAGGCCGCCTGCAAGGCGGGCGGCGATGGGGTAGATGGAGAACTTGTCGCTGCCGGAGTGAATGCTGATCTTGTAGGGTCCGAAGTGTTGGGCGACGGCCACGTGGGCGGCGAAGCTCGCCTCGAACGCGGCGAGGTCGCCGATGTAGTCCACGCCCTTCTCGAACTCGCCGACGAACCGCGGCGCGAGGCTGACCCATTCGACCCCGAGTCTTCTCAGCTCGCCGGCCACGAAGACGTGCTCGGCGACCGAGGTCGGGGTGGCGGTTTCATCCACGGACATCTCCAGCTCGAAGGGGCGGTCGCCCGCCTTCGCCTTTAGATGGCGGTACATGGCGGCGGTGTGGGCGAGGGCGCGGCCGTACTTGACGGCGGCGCGGAAGAGGGCCTGTTCGTCGAGGGTGACGGTTGAGTCGTCGGGGAGGCGGAAGCTCTTGTCGAGACAGCGGGCGCAGAGATCATCGGCGGCAGTCTCGAGCGCCGGCCAAGGGAGCGCCTCGAACTTCTGCTTCAGGGTGAGGAGGTCGTCGGTTTCGGCCTCGTTGTCCACGTGGTCGCCGGGGTCGATGGTGAACATGGTGAAGCCGGTGGCGAGGGTGGCGTCGATATCGCCTGCGGTCTTGAGGTGGTCGGCGTCGGCGCCGAAGCCGTCTCGGTAGCCCTCCTGGAAGACGCCAAAGGTGGCGGTGTCCATGACTTCGTCGGGGGTACGGCCGGTGCGGGTCATCTCGCGGATGGACTGCTGGGCGAAGAACGGGGCAATGCCGGTGCCGCTCACGGCGCGCACGTGGGCGGG
>CAZWRO010000064.1:0-10467 GCA_964635365.1 uncultured bacterium
ATCTCGATATCGTCGAGGGTCTGCCCGCGCCCCGAGTCCAGACAGGCCGGCAGCAAGTGCGCCCCGTTCCAGTTCAACACCACCACCGAAACCGCGGGCCTCGCCTCGGCCATCACCTCGGCCCCGCGCCCCGCCCCAGGCCCAGCTTCCCCAGCACCCACCATCCCGCGTGCGCCAGCCCCTCCGACCACCGATACAATCTCCGCGACGCCACCCGCTCCCACTCCTGCTTCATCCGATGCAGCTCGGCCCGCAGCTCGACCAGCTCCTCCTTGTCCGGGTCCACCGGCCCGAACACCTCCCGCACCCAGGCCCGCCCGGCCTCCGCCAGCTCCTCGTTGCTCCACAGCGCCTTCAGCTCGTCGTCCAGCGGCGGCTCCTCACCCCGCACGCCGTCCCTCACCCCCAGCGCATAAGCATACTCCGAGGCCGCCTCGAACAGCTTCAGCGCGGTGGTCGAGCGCGCCGAGTGCCCCACCCCCACCTCCATCTTCAACTCCGGGTGCTTTCGCCACAAGAGCGCCGCCGACCGCCCGCAAATCCGCTGTCGCAGCAAGTGCTGCTGCAACGTCGTCGCGTGGTGGTGGTAGGTCCGCGCCTGCGGCCGATACACCATTCGCAGGCCGCGCTTCTGCATCCGATAGGCCAGCTCCACGTCCTCGAAAGCCGCCTGCTTGAAGTCCTCGTCGAACCCCCCCGCCTCCTCCACCCAATGCCGTCCCACCGAGCAGTTGGCCGTATAGAAGAACCAGGCCGGCACCTTCTCCGCGTCTTCGATCTTGTTGAACCCGAACTGCGCCCCCTGCTCCAGGAACAGCATGAACGGCGTGATCTCCAGCTCCGGGTGCCAGGTCACATGCCCGATCACCCCCACCTCCGCCTCCCCCGCGTGGGCGCGCAGATGCTCCTCCAGCAACCGCTTATCTGGAAGGCAATCATCCCCCGTGAACAGGACGATCTCCCCCCGCGCCTCCCTCACCCCAAAGTTGCGCGCCGCCGCCGGCCCCTTGTTCTCCTGCCGGAAGTACCTCAGCCTCGACTCCGGCGCGCCCACCCCCGCCACCACCTCCGCCGTCCCGTCCGTGGACCCGTCGTCCACCACCACGATCTCGTAGCTCTCCGGCGCGGCCGTCTGGTCGAGCAGCCCCGCCAGCGCGCGGCCGAGCAGGTCGCTCCGGTTATACGTCGGTATGATTACCGTCAGCCTCACCGCTTCACTCCCAGCGCCCGCAGCACGCGCCAGACACCGCTCGCCACCCCCGCCGACCAGCGATGCAGCCGCCGCGACGTCACCTGCCGAAACTCCTCCTGCAGCCCCTTCAGCTCACTCTCAACGTCTTCCCCCCACTCCCGATACCGGCGCGCCTCATACTCCCGATCCGCCGCCAGCCGCGCCAGCCAGTCCGCATGCCGACGCGTCGCCTCCAGCGTCGCCTCCAGCCGTTGGCCCTCCGTCCGTCCCGCCTCCAACGCCAGCGCCAGTCGATAACCCTCCACCGTGCGCTCCGCCGCCACCGGCCAAGTGCAGTGCCCTCGCAGATGCCTCCGCAAGTCCTCCGACCGCGGCGCCTCATGCGCCGCCAGCACCGCCGCCCGAATCGACTCGATCCGCCTAGGCTCGCAGTACCAGGCCATCCCGCGCAGATACTCCGGCGGAGATCCCCGGTCCGTCGTCACGATATTGCACCCCGCCGCGCCCGCCTCCAGCGTCGTCAGCCCCGGCAGTTCGACCCAGCTCACCAGCGCGTGCACCTTCGCCGCCGCGTAGGCCGAGGCCAGCTCCTCCTCGCTCAGGCTGTCGATAAACTGAACGTTCTCATCCGCGTACCGCTGGCACAACTGCCGATAGACCTCCGGGTTCGGCCTCCCCACGATTACCAGCGGTATCCCCGTCCCCCGCATCGCCGCCACCAGGCTGAGCTGATTCTTCTTCGACTCCACCCTACCCACACACAACACGAAATCGCGCAGGCCGTACTTCTCCTCGAAAGCCTTCGGCGAGGCCTCGAAGAAGATCTCCCGCACCCCGTTGGGCACCACCACCGCGCGGCTCACCTCCATCCCGAACGCCTCCTGCAGATACTGCGCGTTCACCCGCGCATTCGGCAGATACACCGTGGCCCAATCTACGATCGCCTGTCGCTGCTGATTGCGCAGCGCCCGCTTCCGGCGCTCGATCGGGTCCGGCGGCGGGGCCGGCTGCGCCCTCGGGAGCCCCTCCTCCGGAGCAGGCAGCTCCCAGTAATCCGTATCGCTCCACTCCAGCAGCTCGCTCAGATCGTCGTGAACCGTGGACACCACCACCGGCTTGCCCTGCCGCACCGCGTTCAGACAGTGCCGATAGCTCTCCTCCGGCCGGTCCAGGTTGATCGTATGCACCAAATCATACGGCGACAGATCGGGCGCCTCCTCACCCGTCATCTCCGCCGTCACCCCGGCCTCGCGGAGATACGGCAGCATCTCTTCGAGCTGCACCACATCCCCGCCCGGCGTCTCTCGATAATCCGGCCGAATCTGCATCAACACCCGAATCGCGCCGGTCGACTTCGCCGCCGTCGCCGCCTGGGCGGTCGTCACTCGCGCGGCCCCTGCATTCTCCAACACCGAGGCCGCCAGTTGCGCCGAAGTGCCGGCCGCCTCTCGCATCTCCATGCTCCGCTCCGCCAGCACCTCCCGCACCTCCTTGGCCTGGAGGAGCAGAACCTTGCAGGATTGCAGCACGGCCGTCGGGTCGAGATTGTCCACCTCGTGCAGGTACTCCGGCATCCGCACCGCCCGCATGAACTCCGCCACCTTCGGCGCGTACGACACCGCCACGAACGGCAGCACCGCGTCCAGCGCCAGCAGCAGAGAATGCAGCCTCATCCCCACCATCACGTCGCACCGTTTCAGCAGCCCCACCGCCAGCGGCGGCGTCAGCCTTGGCTCCACCACCATCGCCCCCGCCTTCTCGCCGGCCGCCTCCATCACTTGCCCTATCGTCTCCCGGTCATCATCCCGCAGTCGCTGGAACGGAACCAGCAGCGCCGTCCCGCCGAGCTGCCCTCTCACCCCGCGCACCACCGCGGCCAGCCGCTGCACGAACTGCTCCCGCGCCTCCGCCGGCCCCTCCTCGATCTCCCCGAACCGGTACCACGGCCGCACGTTCACCGCCACCCACGGCCTCGGCGCCTCCGCCGCCCCGATCTCTCCCAGCAGCGCCTCCGTTGCCTCCGCCGTCAACTGCGCGGTCAGCCCCGCCGCCGGGTCGCCCGCCACCTGCACCCTCGTCCGCGCCACCCCACACGCCGCCAGCAGCGCGGCCGACTCCTCGTCCCTCACCGTGATCGCCGCCGCCTGGTCGGCGATGAACCGCGCCATCCTCCGTCCCGCCTCCGTCAGCAGCGGCCCCACTCCCAGGCCGTACAGCATCACCGGCTTCCCCGCCGCCCTCGCCGCGGCCGCCATCCGCGCCAGCTCATACAGCCACGGCCGGTCCGGGAGATCGCCCAGGAAGCGCGCCAGGCTCGCCTCATATCCCACGTCGTACAGCATTCCCCCGCCCCCCAGCACCTCCCGGTCCGCCCCCTCGATCCCGCGCGCCACCTCCTCCGAGTCGTCGTAGGAGATCGCCGCCGCGCCCAACGGCGTCGTCAGCGATTCCAACTCCGGCCCGCCGACGACGCGGATCTCCCGCGCCCCCACCGCCGCGCGCAGCTGCGTCACCATCCCCCACAGGATCGCATCATCCCCCAGGTTGGTGTAGCCGGCCGCGCCGCAAATGAGCAGATGGCTCATACGATACTCCTCCGAGCGCGCTCACCGTGAAGCTTGCGATACACCTCGACGTTGACCGCCACATGCGAGCAGGCCGTGAAGCACTCGCACTCCGGCAGCGATTTCTTCGCCGTCGGTAGCTCCCGCGCCAGTCGTCGCGCCTCTCGATACGCTTCAGACTTCCATATTTGCTGAAACCTGTCCTGGTGAAGGTTACCCAGCGGCCGAGAGCACTGACAGCAGAACATCACGCTTCCATCGCCCAGCACCAGTGAATATTCGTGGCCGATGTAACACGGCATCCGCTCGTACACGCTCCGCGTCCCCGCCGCGCTCGCGCCCAGCTCCATCGTCTCCAGATTCGTGCGAATCCCATACCGCTTCGCCCGCGCCGCCGCCCGCGCGATATCGTTTTGGATCACAAACCAATCCTCCGGCCGCGGCAGCAGCTCCTGTCCCGCATCGGTCGGCCCCATCAGAATCAGCATGAACCACCCCGCCCGCGCTTCGTACGCCGCCTCCACCATGCGCACGATCTCCCCCATGTTCAGCCGGTTCAGCACCGCCGAAAACTCCACCTCGATCGGCCGCCGGCACTCTCTCTCCGCGTACTCCGCCATCCCCCGCAGCCGCGCGATGATGCTGCGCCGCGCGTTCGGCGGCGCGCCGGGGTGCAACTGCGTGTAAGTCTCCTCCGTCGCCGCGTTGAAGCTCACGTGCATCCGCCTCACCCCGAGATCCACCAGCCTCCGCGCCCGCCCCTCGCTCAGCAGGGCCGCGTTCGTCGCCAGCGTCACCTCGAACCCAAGCTCCCGCGCCAGCCCGATCATCTCCATCGCCTCGGGGTGCATCAGCGGCTCCCCGTCCCCGCAGATGTCCACCATCTCCACCCCCATGCGCCGCAGATCCCCCAGCAGCCGCGCGAACATCTCGTACGACATCCGCGGCAGCTCCGAGTCCTTGTGGTGCGCCTCCGCCTCCGGGTTGTGGAAGGGGCAGAACAGGCAGTGGTAGTTGCAGGCCTTCGTCAGCCCGATCTGCACGATGCTCGGGCCCCGGTCCGGATCGGCCGCATACCAGCTCCGCAGCCCCGCCCGTTTCAGCGGGCCCAGCAAGCGCCCCACCGAACGCTGCCACAGTCGCCCCAGCGCCGGCCCCACAGCCGCCCGCACCGCGCGCCCCAGCGGCCGGCCCGGCAGCTCCTCGCCGACCCCCCACTGGTAACGCCGCGCCCCCCGGTGCAACCGCGCCAGCCCAACCGCCTTCAAGTAAGTGCGCCCCAGCCCGTAGTCCGTCCCCCCGACCAGGATTACCGCGTCGAACCGGCCCTCGGCCGGCCGCGAAACCGTCACCGCGTCACACACCGCGGCGATTTCCTCCCGGCCCTCCTGCGACCCGATCACCGCCGCCACATAAGCCCCCGGCAGCCGCCGCCGCACCTTCTCCACCAGGCGTACGAAGTCCTCCGTCGGCAGCAGGCGAATCAGTAGCACTCGCTCCGCTCGCCAGGCGGCCTTCCCCCTCTCCGCCTCCACCGCGCGCCCCACCAACCCGCTGCCGTACATCCCGACCGCCAGCACCCCCAGCCAAACCAGGGCCAGCGGAGCCAGCAGCAAGCGATCCACCATCGCCCACAGCAGCGCCGGCGTTCCTCTTCGCATCCCCAGGCGGTACACGTAGTCGGCCGACGGCAGCAGCAGCTTGTGCCGCGCGCCACTCAGCAGCCCGATCATCCGTCCCCGCAGGTCGCCCCCCGCCATCGGAATACAGGCCGCGTCGAACCTCACCCTCCGCGCCCGCCAAAGATTCGTGCTGCGGTCGCACGTGCGGAGCTCCGCGCCCGGGAACATCGCTCGCACGGCCGCCACGCTTGCCGCGTCGAGCCCCGGCGACAGCAGCACGCGGCGGGCGCGCTCCTCCGCGAAATCCTCCGCCGTCACCCGCTCGCGGAAGAAGTCGAATATGTATCCCACCGCGTATCGCACGAGGGCCTTCACGCGCGCCCTCCCGCCGCCCGCGCCGGCGCCTGTGCCAGCGCCTGCGCTAGCGCCCGCTCCAGCCGCTTCGCCAACCGGTCGTTGTCGTGATCCCGCGCCACCAACCGCCGGCCCGCCTGTGCGAGCCGCGCCTGCCGCCGCGCGTCTCTCAGCAAGTCCACCAACTCCCGCGCAAACTCCCGCGCGCCTTCCGCCACCAGCAGCTCCCGGTCGTGCTCCGCGGCCAGTCCCTCCGCGCCGAGGCGCGTGGTCACCACCGGCAGCCCCACCGCCATCGACTCCACCACCTTGTTGCGCACCCCGGAGCCGAGGCGCAGCGGCGCAGCCATCACCGCGGTGGCGTCCATCGCCGCGTGCAGGTCCGGGAGGAACCCTACCAGCTCCACGCTCGCATCCCGCTCCATCCTCGCCAGCGTCTCCGGAGCCACCCTCGCCAGCTCCTCCCTCGTCCCGCCCCCGGCCACTGTAAGGCGTGCCGTCGGATAGGCATGGCGCACCCTCCGCCAGATCTTCCGGTACAAGAACAGCAGGCCGTCGAGGTTCGGGTAGTGCTCCATGTGCCCCAGGTAGAGCACGCTCCCCGGAGCCGGACGCCTTTCCCTGGCCGACAGCAGATCCCGGTCCACCCCCGGCGGCACCGCCGTCACCGCCGCCCCCGGCGCCACCGCCCTCACGATGTCCGCGTCGTGTTCCGACACCGCGATCACGTGGTCCGCCTCGCGGAAGGCGGCCGTCTCCGCGCGCAGCATCCGCAGCCATTCCAGCCGCGCCTGAAGGCGCGCGATGCCGCGGCTGTCGGCGATGCGTCGGCGGTGGGCCACGAAGGCGATGTCCAGCGCGGTCACCACGCCGGCCGCGCCGTTGGCGAAGGGCCGATACTGCCAGAGGTTGGTGGTGAGGAACTGGACGACCTCGGGCCGGAAGTCCCGCGCCACCTCGGAGACGTCGCGCGCCAGCTCCTCCGAGAAGAACTCGCTCACCGGGCGGGGAGCCTGCTCGAACGAAGCATAAGCCGCGGGCGTCGGCCGCCGCAGCCGCACCCGCACCTGGGCGCAGTGCCGGCCGATCTCCTCCGCCCCCGCCCGCTCGGCCTCTCGCTCGTAGAAGCCGACGAAGGCCACCTCGTGGTCCCGCGCCAGCCGCCGCAGCCAGCCCCAGATCTGCGCGTGGCCGCCGGCCACCGGAGGGTAGGGGAGGAATGGGCTGACGCAGAGAATCCTCACGCCGGCCGCGCTTCCTGGAACGCCCCCGCCGCCGGAGGCCTCGCCCGCGCCAGAATCTCCCTGTCACCCACGTCGCCCCGCCGCCGCTCGCCCCACCGCTTCAGCAGCAGCCACGGCAGCAGCGGCAGCGCCCGCAGCACCGCGCGGCACATCGTCCTCTCCCCGGCCAGCAGCTCGCTGCCCAAACGCGCGCAAACGTAGACCAGGTGCCGGTCCAGCAGCCCGCGGTCACGCACGTTCTTCCATACGAAAAGCAGCGCGTTCTTCAGAAAAGTCTCGTTCGAATAGGCCTCGCCGAAGCGCGGCCCCATCCACGCCCGCCGCTGGTGCAACACCGAGGCCCTAGGCTCGAACAGCACCCGCCACCCCCGACGCCAGGCCCGGTAGCCCAGCTCGATGTCCTCCCAGTAGAGCGGCCGATACACCGTCTCGAATCCGCCCAGCGCGTGGTAGCGCGCGCGGTGGAACACGGAGGAGGCCCCTCCCGCATACAAGATCGGGCCCGGCCCGGTCGGCGGCACGTGATAGGGCTCCAGAATCCCGGAGAAAGTCGTCGCTACATTCCCCGTCTCCATCTGCGATCCGCCGGGCAGATCGATGCGCGAGCACACGGCGAAAGTATCGGTTTGGTCGAAGCGCGGAAGGATCGCCCGCAAGAAGCCCGGCCGTACCTGCACGTCCGTGTTGATGAGCGCGAAGAGCGGCGTTTCGGTGGCCGCGATGCCGGCCCGCACCGCGCCCGCAAACCCCCGGTTCTTCGCCAGCCGAAGCACCCGCACGGCCGGGTACTTGCTCCGCACGTACTCCGACGTTCCGTCCGTGCTGGCGTCATCGACGATCATCACCCGATGTTCCCCGCCGGCCTCCGCCAGCAGCGGCGGCAAGCAGAAGTCCATCAAGTGGCGTTGGTTGTAGGTGGGAACGATGAGCGTGGTTTGCTTCCCCGCCGCCGGCCCGGGATCGGGCGCGGGGGTCCCCAGCGGCGCCAGACTCCGCAGCCCGTCCACCAGTCGAATCATCAGCGCGGCCGACACATAGGCCGCACAGAGCGTCCCCGCCAGGCTCAGCCGCGCCCACCAGCGAAGGCTCCACGGATGCAGCGGCGGCGCGCTGACGCGGTACCATCGACCATCGGCCCCCATCGCCAGCGTGATCGGCGCGCCGGCCAGCAGCGCCAGCAGCTTCTCGCGGGTCCGCCCTTCCCCGGTGAGCAGCAGGCAGGAGACCTCGTATCGACGCCGCCGGATCGACCACAGCCCCGGCGACTCCAGGCCCGGCTCACCCAGCACCTCCACCGAAAGCTGAGGCCTGGCCTCCGGCGCGGCTTGCCGCAGCGCGGCTTGCCGCAGCGCGGTTGTCGCCCGCGCCACCGCCGCCTCGTCCCGGGCGCCGGCCACCAGCGCGCGGCCGGAGCGAACATGGGCGAGGGCTTTCGACAGAGTTACGGGGATCAGTAAGACGTTGCCCGCGGTCCGTATCAGGTCAGCTTGGGCGCGCATTGCGGGCCCTCGCTTCGGCCACTGAGCGTTCCCACTCCTCCACGGCCCCGCGGTACTTCGCGATCACCTGCTCGGCCTCTCCGTCTTTGATGATCCGGCCCCGGTCGAGCCAGATCGCGCGCTCGCACAAGCTCTTCACCGCGTTGAGATTGTGGGAGACGACGAAGATGGTCTTTCCCTCTTCCTTGAACTGGAGCAGCCGGTCGAACGACTTGTGCTGGAAGTGCTCGTCCCCCACGCTCAGCACCTCGTCGATCAGCAGAATGTCCGGCTCCAGGTGCACCGCCACCGAAAAGCCGAGCCGCACCACCATCCCGGTGGAGTAGGTCTTCACCGGCGCGTCCATCACTTCCTCGAGCTCCGCAAACTCCACGATCGAGTCGTACTTCTCCAGCACTTCGCGACTCCGCAAGCCCAGCAGGCTGGCGTTCAAGAAGATATTTTCGCGGCCGGACAGGTCGGGGTGAAATCCGGTGCCGAGCTCCAGCAGCGGACAGATGCGCCCCTCCACTCGGATGCTGCCTTGCGTTGCCTGGAGCACCCGCGCGATGAGGCCCAGCAGGGTGCTCTTGCCGGACCCGTTAGGCCCCACCAGGCCGATGGCCTCGCCGGGCTCCACCGAAAACGAGATGTCCTTCAGCGCGTAGAATTCCTCCACGCCGGTCTGCCCGCGCAGAAACGCGAACACCGCCTCCTTCAGGCTGCTCACCTTCTGATGGGGACGGCGATACTTCTTCCAAAGCTCGTTGACTTCGATAACGCTCACGTGAAACTCAGCCTTGCTCCGCGAAGAGCGGGGCCCGTCGCATGAAGATGATGTGGCCCACCACCGCCGTCAGCACGGCGATGGCGATGGCCCCGAGGATGTAGGGCAGCAGAGGATAGGCGCCTTGCAGCGCGGCCTGGCGGGCGGCCAGCTCCGGGAGATTATCCGGGTTGGCCACCACGATGGGATTGGCCCCGCCGCGCAGCAGCGCGCTCCGGTAGCCCATAATCCCAATCGTCACCGGGTCGAGCACGTAGATCTCTTTGATGAACGGCAGCCAGTTCGCCATCAGGCGCTCCAGCCAATTCTCCGGCGAGGAGATCTGCTTGCCGAGCACCAGATGCAGCGGGTACAGCACCGGCGTGAGGAAGAACCAGAGGCCCAGCAAATTGCTGACGATGAACTTCACGTCTTGATAGAACACGCTCCAGGCCGCCAGCATGGCGGATAGCCCGTAGGCGAAGAGTATGAGCAAGAGCGTGCTCGGGATCACCAGCAGGTAGTTGAAGTTGACGTCCACTCGCCAGAAGGCGAAGAGGCCGATCAGCACGATGAAGGCGAAGCCGAGATGGATGAGGTTGGAGATCAGCACGGCCAGCGGAAGGATGGTGCGAGGGAAGTAGGCCTTTTTGACTAGGGCCATCTCCTGAGCCACGCAGGCGGTGCTGTCGAGGACGGTCTGGGAGAAGAATAGCCAGGGCAGGAAGCCGGTGATGAGGACGGCCATGAAGTCGGGCTCGTCCCGCCCGAGGATGATCTTGAAGAGGAAGTACCAAACCCCGATCTGCATGAGGGGGTTGAGCAGCGACCAGGCGAAGCCGAGGACGGAGTTCTTATAGCGGACCTTGAGATTGCGGCGCACGAGGTTCCACAGCACCTCGCGGTAGCGCAATACTTCGGCAAGCTCACTCATGGCTTTAGATTGCGGCGAACGCCTCCTCCGCGATTATAGCACCCTCGGCGAACGAGCGTCAATTTAGACCGCCCGAAGGCACCGCGAAGTTCCATGTCCACGACCGTCGCGCGTACCCGAAGGCCGGCCGCGAGGCGCGCAAGTACGGCCCTCGATACGGGCCGTACTTTGCTTGCTGACTACACAAGCTTAACGTTCGCTCTGTAGGCAGGCGTAGACCGACCCTTCGGCGCGAAAACTAGGGGTGGTGGCGCGGGAATGTCCGGACAATTTTCGGACATGTCCGGACATGTCCGGACATGTCCACCTCAAC
>CAZWRO010000065.1:0-8528 GCA_964635365.1 uncultured bacterium
CAGGACCTTGATGGGGTCGAAGAAGTAGCAAATGTCGCTGTGGATGAGATAGCCCCGGAGGAGGAGGGCGCGCCAGAAGAAGCCGACGTGAACGCCGACGAGGGCGGCGATGGCGATGGCGTCGGCCGAAAGTCTGCGGCGGGTCGGCGCGCCGGCGCTTTCGTTCTCCCCTTTCCTCGGTTGTGACGCTTCTCGCTCTCGCATGGGTGTGGACATTGTTCTCGGCGGGAGGGAGGCGCACCTACCGATCGGCCTGGTTTGCGAGGGGGAGGTGCCGCGTTGGGGGAGGCGGCAGGTTCATTTTCCTGAGGTGAGGGAACTTGCGGCGAATTCGCACTTTACGTCCGATAATGTATCTTATGTTACATCTAGCTATCTCCAAACGGCCAAAGGCAAGATTCGGAACCCGACGGTGGGATGACTCATAGGCGGAACCTCGTAAGAAATCGAGTGGCTCGGGTGCGGCGGCGGGTCGCTGTTCCCTGGGTGGTGTGCGCCGGGCTTCCGCGACGTGGGCTAGGTTTCGGCGGCGTGGGCCACGTAGAAGACGCGGTCGCTCTGCGGGCTTGGGGGTTCGGTGCTATAGGCCCGGTACGAAGTCACATTTCTGAAGCCCGCCATAAACAGGAAGGAGCGGATTTCGGCGTCGGTGTAGGCGCGTTGGTAATGGGTGGCGGTGAACTGCTCGCCGGTGGCCGATATCTCGAAGCGCATGACGACGCGACTGGTAGAGGTTTTGCGGTCGTAGGTGCTCTTCCAGCGGTACTTGACTTGGGCCTTGTCGGCGCTCTTCTGCGTGAAGAGTTCGGCCTGGAGCGCCTCGATGGTGTTGACGTCAAAGATGAGGAGGCCGGTGGGCTTGAGGGCGGCGTGGATGTTAGCAAACGCGCGTTTGATGCCTTCCGGTTTGAGGAGGTAGTTGAGGCTGTCGTAGAGGCAGACGGCGAAGTCGAAGGTGGACTGGAGGTCGAAATCTCGGAGATCTCGACAGAGCCATGTGAGCTGGAGCTCGCGCTTGGCGGCCTTCTTCTGGGCTTCGTCGAGCATGGCTTGAGAGCGGTCGAGGCCAGTGACGTGGCAGCCGCGCGCGGCGAACTCGATGGCGACGGAGCCGGTGCCGGTTGCGAGGTCCAGCAGGTGGGAGCCGAACTTGATCGGCTTCTTGGCGAGCGAGGCTAGGCGGGCGACGTACCTGGCCCAGAGCGGATAGGGGACGGCTTCCATCAAGGCATCGTAGTGGGGGGCGATGCGGGCGAAGGAATCCCCTTCAGTGGTGCCGGTAGGCGTCATCGTCGCCGGGTTCCTCCCCTACCCTACCGGTGTGCCCGGGATTTCGAGCTTGCGCCCGACGGCGGCGGCGACTTGGGCTGCGGAGCGCATGAGATCGGCGAACTTCTCGGGGAGAAGTGACTGCGGCCCGTCGGAAAGAGCGGCCGAGGGGTCGGGATGGACTTCGACCATGATACCGTCTGCGCCGGCGGCGATGGCGGCCAGCGCGGCGCTGGTTACGTAGCGCCAATCGCCGGCGGCGTGGCTAGGATCGACGATGACAGGCAGATGACTGAACCGCTTGATTACCGGGATAGCGTTGAGATCCAGAGTGTAGCGGGTGGCGTCTTCGAAGGTCGTTATGCCGCGCTCACAGAGAACGACGTTGAGGTTATCCTCGAGCATGATGTACTCGGAGGCCATGAGGAGGTCGCGAATGCGACAGCCGGCATTGCGCTTGAGGATAACGGGCTTGCCGATCCGGCCCACCTCCTGGAGCAGGCGGAAGTTCTGCATGTTGCGGGCGCCGATCTGGATGGCGTCGGCGTACTCGGCGATGCTGTCGAGGTCGTCGGGATGGAGGACCTCGGTGATGAAGGGCAGGCCGGTGAGCCGGCGCGCCTCGGCGAGGATTTCCAGGCCGGCGACGCCGAGGCCCTGGAAGCTGTAGGGGGAGGTGCGAGGCTTGAAGGCCCCGCCGCGGAGGAGGTTGGCGCCGTGCTCTTTGACCGCCTTCGCGACGTCGAGCATCTGGTCGCGGTTCTCGACGCTGCAGGGGCCGGCAATGATTGCGAGTTGGGGACCGCCGATGGCGACGGGTCCGACTTGCACGACGGAGGACTCCGGGTGGGTGCGCCGGGAGGCGAGTTTGTAGGGTTCGGAGATGAGGGTGACGCGCTCGACGCCGGGCAGGGCCGAGAAGTGATCGGCCAGCTCGACCTTTTCGGCGTCCATGGCTCCGAGAAGGGCGATGACCTTGCGCTCTACTCCCGGATTGACGAAAGGCTGAAAGCCGGCTTTCTTGACGGCCGCTATTACGGCGTCGATCTCCGCTTCGGGGGCGCCGGCCTGCATGATTATGACCATAGAGGTTGCCTCAGCTAACGGATGTCGTCATTGGGCCAGGCGGCCCGCACCAGAACGCCTTCGGTGACGTAGATGGGCGCGTCGGCACGGAGCGCCATGGCCATGGCGTCGCCGGGACGCGCTTCCATGGACAGCTCGCCCGGCGAAGCACGCAGATGTAGTCGGGCGTAGTATACCTCGTCGTCGGGGACCTCGTCGATAACGACTCGCTCGAGGTTGGCGGCCAGGCTCTCGATAAGTCTGAGGGCGAGGTCGTGGGTCAAGGGCCGGCGAGAGACGGGCTGCTCGAGGCCGACGAGGATGGCCAGGCCTTCGCAACTGGCTACGGGGATGCGCAGCTCGCGGCTGACAGTGTCTCTGAGCATTACGACGGGATGGGCCTGCTGCCGGTCGCCGCCGGCGGGGACCTCCTCGAATACGCCGACTACGCTGACCTCGATTTCGTTGGCCGCATCAGCCACTGGAGGCGGCCCCGGCCGAACGGGAAGGGGTCACTTGGACTCCTTGCTCAGCTCTCTCTGGACCCACTTGAGGAATTCGCTATTCGAGGAGGTCTTGCGGAGTCCGGTGAGGAGGAGCTCGGAGGCCTGGGTGGTGTCGAGTGCGTTGAGCACGCGGCGAAGCTGGTATACACGCTGAAGTTCCTCGTCGGAGAAGAGCAGCTCTTGATGGCGCGTGCCGGAGCGCTGGATGTCGATGGCGGGGAAGAGACCCCGATCGGCCATGGATCGGTCGAGGACGATCTCCCAGTTGCCCGTGGCCTTGAACTCTTCGAAGATCATGTCGTCCATACGGCTGCCGGTCTCGACGAGAGCGGTGGCGATGACGGTGAGGCTGCCGCCCTCCTCGATGTTGCGGGCGGAGGCGAAGAAACGCTTGGGGCGATAGAGGGCGCTGGGGTCGAGGCCGCCGGAGAGGGTGCGACCACTCGGGGCGACGGTGAGGTTGGAGGCGCGGGCGAGCCGGGTGATGGAGTCGAGAAGGACGACCACGTCTCGTCCCGCCTCGACCAGCCGCTTGGCGTGTTCGAGGATGATTTCCTGCAGCTTGAGGTGGTTCTCGGGCATTTCGTCGAAGGTGGAGGCGGCCACCTCGCCGTCGACCGAGCGACGGATATCGGTGACCTCTTCGGGACGCTCGTCGATGAGGAGGACGAGCAAATGCACTTCGGGATGGTTGGTGGTTATGCCGCTGGCGATCTGCTTTAGGAGAGTGGTCTTTCCCGCTTTGGGGGGAGAGACGATGAGGCCGCGCTGTCCTTTGCCGATGGGGGCGACGATGTCGACGAAGCGGCCGGCGGTGTTGCCGGAGTTGGTCTCCATCTGGAGGCGATCGGAGGGATAGACGGGGGTGAGCTCGTCGAAGCTCTGCCTTTGGCGGATGCTCTCGGGTGCAAGGCCGTTGATGGCTTCGACCTTCAGGAGACTATAGTAGCGCTCGCCGCTCTTGGGCGGCCGCATTCCTCCGACGATGGTGTCGCCGGTCTTGAGGCCGAGGCGCTTGACCTGGGACTGGGATACGTAGACGTCCTCTTGGCTGGGCAGGTAGTTGCGGGCCCGCAGGAAGCCATATCCCTCCGGCAGTATTTCCAACACCCCCTGAGTCCAGCTGTGGCCGTTCTTCTCGGCCTGCACGCGCATGATGCGCATCATGAGGTCGCGCTTGCGCAGCTTGTTGTGCTCGGAGATTGAGAGTTCCTTGGCGATTTCGTGGAGATCGTCGAGCGTCTTCTCTTCGAGCCTTGCTAGTTCAAGCACTGGTTGTGTTTCCTCCGTACCGCAATGGTAGAGCGGCCTTGCTGGTCCTGAGCGGACAGTTGACGCCGCCTGGGGCTGGCACGGCCACAGCCGTCCCTTGGGGGACACACTGGAATCGGCCGTGTCTTTTAGGAAATATCGGGGTCAAGGCTTGCGCGCGCCTGCTGAGACTGTTCCTAGAGCGGGTTTTGAAACAGGTTTACGGGCACACGCAGGCCTTGAGGGATCTAGGAATTGAGAGGAAATCCACCACACGAATTATACCACAAACTCGGGGGCATGTACACCTACACAATGTGTCATTTTGTTAAGACGCTCACGTTAACCCAGCTCGTCCGGCGGGGTGCCGCGGCCGGCGTAGATGTCGGCCTTGAGGATACCGATGAATGGAAGGTTGCGGTAGTGCTGGGCGAAGTCGAGCCCGTAGCCGACGACGAATGCATCCGGGATCTGGAATCCGAGGTAGTCGGCCTTCGCCTCGATCTTGCGGCGGCTGGGCTTGTCGAGGAGGGCCACGACGCGGACGCTGGCGGGCTTGCGAGCCCGGATATTGTCGAGGAGATAGTGCAGCGTGAGGCCGGTGTCGATGATGTCTTCGACGATCAAGACGTGCTTGCTCTCGACGTTGCTCTCGAGGTCTTTCATGATGCGAAAGACGCCGCTGGAGGAGGTGTCTTTTCCATAGCTGGACCAGGAGACGAAGTCCACGGTCGAGGGGATGCTGAGGTGGCGCATGAGGTCGGCGAGGAAGACGAAGGCGCCGTTGAGGACACCGACGAGGACGGGATGCTTGTCGCGATAGTCGTGGTCGATCTGTGTGGCCAGCTCTTTGACCTTGGCCTGAATCTGCTCTTCGGTGATGAGGACTTCCTGGACGTCGGACATCATGGCTGGCACCTCATTCCCACTCGATGGTGGCTGGGGGCTTCGAGCTGATATCGTAGACGACGCGGTTGATGCCGGCGACTTCGTTGATGACGCGGACGCTGATTCTGGAGAGCACTTCGTAAGGAAGCGGGGCCCAGTCGGCGGTCATGGCGTCATCGCTGGTTACGGCGCGAAGGATGATGGTATTGGCGTAGGTGCGCTGGTCGCCCATGACGCCGACGCTCTTGATGGGGGCGAGGACGCCGAAGCACTGGAAGAGGCGGCGGTAGAGACCGGCGGCCCTGATCTCTTCGATGATGATGGCATCGGCGTCGCGAAGGGTGTCGAGGCGTTCGGCGGTTACTTCTCCGAGGATGCGGATGGCGAGGCCTGGGCCGGGGAAGGGGTGGCGCCAGACGATGTCGCCCGGAAGCCCGATCTCCTCCCCTACCGCGCGGACTTCGTCCTTGAACAGGTAGCGCGCGGGCTCGACGAGTTCGAGCTGGAGTGTCTCGGGCAAGCCGCCGACATTGTGGTGGGTCTTGATGCGGGCCGCCTGTCGGGTGCCGCTCTCGATGACGTCGGGGTAGAGGGTGCCTTGGGCGAGGAACTGAACTTCGCCGATCTCGCCCGCGCCTTCCTCGAGCACGGCGGCATACTCCTCGCCGATGATGCGCCGCTTCTGCTCGGGGTCGATGACGCCCTGGAGGCGTTTCAGGAAGCGCTCCTGAGCCTGAACGTGGACGAGGTTGACGTGGAAGTTCTCTCGGAAGGTGTTGACGACTTGCTCGCTCTCGCCCTTGCGCAGGAAGCCGTGGTCCATGAAGATGCAGGTGAGCTGGTCGCCGATGGCTTGGTGGACGAGAGCGGCGGTGACCGCGGAGTCGACGCCTCCGCTGAGCGCGCAGACCACCTTCCCGTCTCCGACTTGCTGCTGGATGCCGGCGATCAACTGGGCCGCGACGGACTCGGTGGTCCAGAGCTCTCGGCAGCCGCATTGCTGGTAGAGGAAATTGCGGAAGACTTCGACTCCCCAGGGCGTATGGACGACTTCGGGGTGGAACTGAACGCCGAAGAGCTTTCGCTTGGGGTCGGACATGGCGGCGAGGGCGGTGCCGGTGCGGGCGGATTCGATGAAGTCGGCGGGCACCTTCTCGACGCGATCGCCGTGACTCATCCAGGCGATGAGCCGGGGGTTGAGGTCTCGGAAGATGTCGCCGTGGTCGATCACGGTGAGCTCGGTCTTGCCGTACTCCGGCTGGTCGCTGCCGCGCACGTCGCCGCCCAGCATCTTGGCCATTAGCTGCATGCCGTAGCAAATGCCGAGGATGGGTACGCCCGCCTCGAAGAGTGCGGGGTCGCAGAGGGGGGCGCCCTCTCCGTAAACGCTGCTGGGACCGCCGGAAAACACGATGCCTTTGGGTCGGCGGGCGAGGATTTCCGCGGCGGGAGTATCGTGGGGCACGATCTCGGAGTAGACGTGGCACTCACGGATGCGGCGCGCGATGAGCTGGCCGTACTGGGCGCCAAAGTCGAGGACGAGGATGAGTTCTTCGGGTTTGCCGGTGGCCGGAGTGGTCATGAGAGTGGCTACTGGCGAGCCCCTCCTACTCCTTGCGCGCGCTGTTGAGCCTTGCCCTCACTGCGCAGCGCGGGAGCTACTATCATCTCCGCTTGCTGCATCTCGCGCAGGGTGCGGGCTCCGCAGCAGGCCATGGAGAGGCGCAGCGCGCCGAAGAGGTTCATGGTGCCGTCGTCTCGATGCGCTGGGCCGAGCAGGATCTGCTTCATGGGGCCGGCGACGCCGACGTGAATACGCGTGCCTCGCGGGAGGCCGAGATCGGAGGTGGACATGCCCCAGTGATAGCCTCCGCCGGGGGCTTCCTCGGCGGCGGCAAGCGGGGAGCCGATCATGACGGCGTCGGCTCCGGCGGCGATGGCCTTGGCGATGTCGCTGCCCAGGCGCATTCCACCGTCCAGTATGATGGGCACGCGCTTGCCGCTCTCGCGCTCGTAGTCGCTTCGCGCGGCGGCGCAGTCGGCGGCGGCCGTGATCTGGGGAACGCCGATGCCGAGCACGCGCCGGGTGGTGCAGGAGGCGCCGGGACCGACACCGACGAGCACACCGTCGGCGCCGGCGCGCATGAGTTCGAGTGCGGCCTGATAGCTAACGCAGTTGCCGACTATCACGGGCGCTTCGACCATGTCGGACAGCTTCTTGAAGTCGGGGTTCTGGTAGCGGGAGGAGATGTGCTGCGCGGTCGTCACCGTGGACTGGACGACGAAGAGGTCGATCTTGCCCGGGCCGATGACCTCGGCGGCATGTTCGGCGAAGACGGGGGTCGGGGAGACGGCGACTTTGGCGCCCGCCTCCCGGAGCTTGGTTACTTGTTCGAGGATCAGCTCGTCCTTGATAGGCTCCCGGTAGGCCTCCTGGATAACAGGAACCGCCTCTTCAGGTGCCACGGAGGCGATTCGGTCGAGGACAGGCTTGGGATCTTGGTAGCGGCAGTAGAGGCCCTGGAGGTGGAGGACGCCGAGGCCGCCGAGCTCGCTGAGGGTGGCGGCGGAGCGGACGTCGACGACGGCATCCATGGCCGAGGCGAAGAGCGGAAGCTGGAGCTTGAGGCCGGCGAGCTCGCAGGTGGTATCGACGTCGGCGGGATCGAGCGTCACTGCGCCCGGGACGAGAGCCACGTCGTCGAAGCCGTAGGTCTGACGACCCTTCCGTCCACGACCGATTTCTATCTCCACTCTGGCAACATCCTCCTAAGGTGATTCTGGGCGGCAAAGATGCAGCTTTTAGGCTTTCAGAAGATCAGTCCAGCCGGCGTTAAGCAACAGGTGCTGTGATGAGACAACAGCTTCGACTCTGCTGGGGCGTCTCGCCGGGATGATGGCTCTATGATTGACCTGCAGTTGCCCGCAGTTCCATAAGGTAGGGGAAAACGACCGTCCCCGGACCGCCTCACCCGAGATACGATGGGCTATTCTAGCAAGGTCGCCTGGGGTTGTCAAACGAGCCTGACGTTCCTATTCAGGATTGGGGGGAGCGGTCGGAAGAAGCGTCGGGAGGGGCGCCGAGTGACTCCGCGCTAGTCGAGCTCGGCGGGAGCGCGCCAGGAATGGCCGCACTCTCGGCAGGTAAGGATTAGGTAATCGGTGGGATCTCCGGTGTGGGGGTCGCGCTCGGTGCGGGTTTCGGTGTCGAAGCTGGTCCCGCCACAGTTCGGACACATGCCGGCGGTGGCCCCGCCGCCCGAAGATGCGCCGCCCCCGGGGGAGGGTCCGCAAGCCAGAGCGCCCAGAGCCGGGAGCACCAGGCAGAGCGTAAGAAGCAGCCAAGTTCTCATGTCTAAACCTCTCCTTCCGGGTCTCGTCGGTCTCTAACGAGACCTCCACAGGAGGAGGCGCACTTCGATGCCCAGGCGGCAGAAACTCGCGTGAGGAGGGTATTCCTGGAATCCGTCAACCTCCTGTTGCCACGTAGTGAGGCGGTCCTATAACGTGCTTCGCCGTGAAGGACGAGGGTCGTGTGTGGGAAGCGTC
>CAZWRO010000065.1:8628-10215 GCA_964635365.1 uncultured bacterium
GGCGTGCTAGAGGCCGGGTGGCTATTGCGGCTTCTGGTGCTTCTCTTGCTGGCGGTACTCGTGAGGGGTGCGGGCGTAGTGCTTGACAAACGTGCGGCACAGATGGCTGGTGTCGACGAAGCCTGCCTCGTGTGCGATAGCCTCCACGGTATGGTCGGTATGAAGCAGTCGGTGGGCTGTGAAGGCGAGGCGGATTCGCAGGCAGAATCTTCCGAAGCTAATGCCCATGGCTCTCCGAAAGACATGGTGAAAGCGGGATCGACTCAGGGTGCAGGCGGCCGCGGCGGCGGCAGCGGTAACGCGACACCATGGGCGCTCATGGACCAGGTTGACCGCGGGCATGATTCGGGCAAGGTCACTGCGACTCGTGTGAGGGACAGGTTGTCGTCCGGATAGCAGGGAGGCATCACACACACGGCTCAACTCGATCAGGATTCGCAGAAGATCGAGGCGTATGCTGGTCCTCCAGAACGGGCGTTTCTCTTCTTTCTCCCGGTAGATGTTGCGCCCGATCGCGAGGAAGCGTTCGCGGAGTTCAGAGTCTGGGACACGCGGTCGGCAATCGGGCGGAAGTGCGAAGAGCTCAAGATACGGGGGATCGCCTCCTGACTGTTCGTTAAACAGGTCGGGGAGGAATATGAGTGCAATGTTGGTTGTTCCGACACGAGTCACCCGCCAGGCGTGAGGCTCCCACATCCCGCAGAGCCAGATATCGCCTGGCTTGCACTCCAATTCCACATCGGCGAAGTGCATGCGTAGGCCACCGGTCAGCACCATCCCCAGCTCCATGCCGGCGTGAACGTGCCCCTCGAGCAAGCCGACCGAGGAATGGTGCCAGGTGAAGGAATAGGCGAGTGCGTCAGCGCGGCCGTGCCAGTGGTCGAGGCGGCCGGCAGCGAGCTGCTCCTCAATGTCCCTCTCTACAGGCACAGAGCCCGCGACACTTCCCCTCATAGCACAATCTTACACGAGCGTAGCACAGTTGTACAGTGACTAGGCATCGCACGAAGAGGTACCCTTGCAGGGAGGAGGGAGGGACGAACGAGTTGAACACCGGCCGTTGGCCGGGCGCTGTGAATTCGGGCTGAGGAGGAGACTCGATGAGAAGCTGTGGCGGGAAAAGGCGGTTGGCACCCGTTGTACTGGTGCTGGCGGCCTTGTTTTGCTTCTTGGGTACGTCGGCTGCGGTGGCGACGACCTACTACGTCGATTCAGTGGGCGGCAACGACAACTGGGACGGAACCAGTCCCTCGACCGCTTGGCAGAGCCTGGGCAAGGTGAATGCGACGACTTTCTCTCCGGGCGATGAACTTCTGCTGAAGGCGGGCTCGGTCTGGGACAACCAGCACTTGTGGCCCAAGGGATCGGGGGTCGACGGCAGCCCGATCGTGGTGGACATGTACGGCACGGGCAGCAAGCCACTGGTCAACTGTAACTTCGTGCACAATGGGGCGGTGTACCTGTACAACCAGGAATACTGGGAGATCAGCAATCTGGAGCTGACCAACTGGACCACTGGCGATCCGGACGATCAGAATGGCGTGCGCGTGATCGGCGAAGACGCAGGAACGCTCAACCACATTCATC
>CAZWRO010000066.1:0-8811 GCA_964635365.1 uncultured bacterium
ATCTGCGACCTCCGCAAGTGCTTGGAACAGACTCACTTGCGCGGCGGGGAGACGCGGTTCAATCTGAAGCTGACCGACCCCATCGAGAATCTGCTCGACGCAGATGCTGCTTGGCGCGGCGTCGCCGGCGACTACGTGGTCGCGCTGGGCGCTTCTTCCGGGGCCGAACCGGGGTGCGATGCCTCGCTGCCCACCCTGACTGCCACCGTGAACGCCTTCACCCGGCTGTGGCTGGGGGTGCGGCCGGCCACCGGCCTCGCTGTCACCGACGAGCTGGCCGGGCCGCCGTCGCTCCTCGAGGAACTGGACTGGACGCTGCGGCTTCCCGACCCGAAACCCGATTGGGAGTACTAGTCTTTTTGTTAGTGGACGGGCAAAGCCCGCACTTGGGCGGGCAAAGCCCGTCGTTGGCCGATGGTCACCTATCGCCTGAGGAGGCTTGATGGTGGTCTTGAGATGGGACGACAGTTATCCGAGCCCCGCGTCACTCCGGCCTGAAGTCAACGCCATGTCGGAGTCGATCGTCGAGGTGCTTCTCGACCGGATACCTCCTTCGGAGGTTGCAGGAATCTACGGCAAAGGTTCGGCGTGGAAGATCTGGGATTCGCCGGTCGACTACGTTCCCGAGATCAGCGACGTCGATGTCCATCTGCTCTTCAAGGACGACGCTGGCGCCGCAAAACACCTCGGAACCGTTGAGGCCGCGCTGGAAGTGCAGTCACGGATCGAGGTCGCCTACCGGAACCGAGTATCCTCCCCTATCCACACTCCGCGGCCTCAACTGGTGCTCTTGAACAAGCTCCTGCAGGACCCCAGTTACTCTCCGTCGCCGAAGGAAACCGTGACCACGCTTCACGGAGCAGACTATCCCGACGAAGCCTATGATGAACAACGCGAGAGAGACCTGGCTGCGGCCAGACTGCTCGACCAAAGCTCTGTGCTCGAGTGGTTCCCGCTGCACGTGGTCGATAAGCCCGGCCCCTACCTAATGGCCTCACTTCGCGCACTGACCTGGCGGGTGTCGCCAACCGCTCCCCGGGTGCTGGTACTCAAGCGGGTGTCGGCAAAGGAAGCCTGGTCGCTCAACCGAACGAAGGCCATCGCGCTGCTCGAGGAAATGGGTGAGGCGCAACTGGCGAACGAGTATGCCCGTTTCTACCTGTCTGCCTGGGAGTACTTCCTGTCCGGCTATGCCGACTCAGAGGCCGCTCGGAAGGCCATCCGCGCCTCTATCGCAGTCATCGAAGCAGGTGCCGAGGTCGCCCGCAAAGCACAGGAGTCCGTCTGAGGCCTAGCCCCTTTGGGCGAGATTCTCCTCGACGATCCGCCTCACTTCCTTCGGGCTGGTGACGACCCAATCCGGTTGCGGCGCGTGCAGACCGCTGGCTTTCCCGGTCGGGTTCATCCATGCCGATTGCATTCCCGTGGCCTTCGCGCCGGCGATGTCGGCTTTGAGGCTGTCTCCGACCATGAGGCAGTGCTCGGCCGGCACGCCCAGCTTTTCGGCAACGTGAAGGAAGATGGACGGGTCGGGCTTGTTCCGCCCGAACTCCTCGGAGACGATGCAGTAGTCCGCGCTCTCTTCCAGTCCAAACTGGCGCAGCTTCCACCGCTGCACGTCGGCCGCGCCGTTGGTCACGACCGCGGTCTTCACGAGGCCGCGCAGCCTCGCTAGCATCTCCTCGGCCCCGGGCAGGAACTCGACCGTCTGCTCGCGCCATCGCGCATACACCACCACGGATCGCGGCACGAGGTCCTCCTCCTCAACTCCGCACGCGCGCAGCGCGCGCCGCCACGATTCGCGGCGGAGCGCCCCCCCGGTGTCCGACGCTTGAGGCCGACCGGCGCTCTGCTCGACGTCGAAGGACGTCCACACCTCGTTCGATTCTCTGATGTACGCCTCCGCCAGCGGCGCGGAGGACAAGCCTTCGTGCTCCCGCGCGATCTCTTCGGCCGTCGCCGCCACGGCCCGCCGGAAGGAGCTGGTGTCATCAATCAGTGTGTCGTCCAGATCGAACAGCACGGCGCGAATTGTCACAGCGTTGCCTCCATTGCTAGCTCGCGCGGCGGGGATTCCGCGCGGCGGTCCAGACGGGCGCGAACCCAATCTACGAGAAACGCTTTCTCAACACTTTCACCGAAGATCTCTCATAGCGGCTCCGAGCGTAGAACGCCTCCGCCTTGCCGTTCTGCTCGTACACCATGAGGTTGATCTGCTTCACCCCCATCGCTTGCAGGCGCGACTCGGCCGCTTCCAGCAGCGCCCCACCGATCCCGCGGCCGCGTTTGGATTCCGTCACGGCCAGACGATAGATCCAGCCCCGGAGCCCATCCCACGCCCCCACGACGGTGCCAATCACTCCCCCTCCTTCCCGCCACACCAGCGCGCAGTCGGGGTTGCGCGCGAGCATCCCCGCGAACCAGTCCTCGTCTTCAGCCACGTGCGGCCACATCCCCACTTCCGTCCACAACTCGGCCACTTCGTGGTAGTCCGCCTTACTCATCATATCGATTCCATCGGCCATCGCAAACTCACCTCTCCGACATAGGCAGAAAGACCACAGGTCATCTGCCTGTGGTCTTTACCGAGATACTGTTCGGCTGTTCAGAAAAGCAACTTCCTAACAGTCACCTCCGGCCACAGGCCATCGCGCTACACCTCGTGCTCGGTGCAGTCGCCTTTCGGCCTGGTGCTTGAGAAGACCGTCGCTCATCACGACGGGACGATAGCACGCGGCCGGGAACGCGTCAAGCTCCCGGGATTCCTCACCGTCCCAGGGGCGGGTCTGGCGGCACTCTGCGGGGTGAGCCGCGCACAACAGAACTTCTGAGCGGTGACCCGCGTCTAATAGATTAGAGGGAATTCATCATGCGCACGATCCGAGCTTCGTGGATTATCCTCTTTCTCGTCATCCTGATCGTTCTCGCCGTCAAGCCGCTGCGCGATCAGGCGCGTCTGGAGTGGGCCGCGAGTCCTTGGCCGCACCTTCCCTTCCAGGCCGCGCTCGGCCACGGGAGTGTTCCGATTGTTGCTGTCTCTCCGATGCAACTCTCCGACAATTGGCATTCGAAGGTTGTCAATCACTACCGCTCTCGCGCCTTGCCGTTCGTTGAGCAGAACTACCCCAATGATTCCGATATGCTGCTGGCGACCGCACTTGTCGTGGACCTGAAGGGCGATGATGCGCAGCGTCTCTCCCTACTCCAGCGAGCGGTCGAGGCCGACGGCTCGTCGGCCGCTCACGCCGCCCATTTCTTCGCACTTCGGGATGCCGGCCCCCGTTGGATTCGTATCGGATCGATGGGTGGCGACCCTGGCGAGCCCGAAAGCGTCGCCGAGGCCGAAGAGGTGCTGGCGGAAATGAATTTGCCGGATCGCCTGGACCCCGAACACGGGGCGGTTCTGCTGGCCGCGCTTGCGGATTGGCGGGCCGCCGATCCTGAGAACGGGCTGCCCTTGGCCATCGAAGCGCGCGTGCTCCACGGGCTCCATCGAGATGAGGAAGCTCGCGCGCGTTGGGTGCAGGCCTCGACCAGGCCGGCTATTCGGTCGCTCAATGCAGATAACTACCGCGCCACTGCGCGGCTGCTTGGGGCACTCGGAATGCCCGAGCCAGAGGCCTCCGCAGGCTCCCATGAAATGCGCGGCTCCGAAGCCTTGTCCATAGTTCGAGACAGCGCTCGATTTGCTACCTATGAAGGCCGCCTGGCTCAGGTACAAGGCCGGCCGGAAGAGGCCGTCCAATTGTGGAACGCCACGGTAGATGTGGGCCGCCGAATGCAAGAGTCGTCTGACTGGTCCATGGATTTTTTCGTGGGAACGGCCGTGCAGATCATTGGTGCCACCTACGTCTGGCGCTGGTCTCCCGGCGAACCTGATCCGGAGACAGGCGCTCGCGAAGGCCCCCTCTCAGGCGGCCGTATGATGCACGGACCGCAGCATGCTTTCTACGTGGGCCAGGCCGGTGAAGAGGCCGATGCGGCCCTGCGAGACAGCCGCGTCCTGGGCCTAGTGCGCAATATGCAGCTTCGCGACCACTTCGACGACGAGCTGGACGAGAATCTTCGCGGCGCCGCCTACCTGCTGTTTCTTTCGCATGTGATAGTCCTCCAGATCGTCCTCGCCGCGGTCCTCTTCCTGCTCCTCAGCGCTTGGTCCAGGAGAAGGGCCGACGATGCGGCCGCCCTGCGTCCGGTTTGGCAGCTCACCCTCGCGTTCCTCGGCGCGCTCCCGGTGGTCATCGTGGGACTGGTGGGCGGCCTCTCCTATCCTAACGCTCGCTTTATCCCCATGTCGTCATTTTGGGTGGCGCTCGTCTTCCCGGTGGCGGCGGTGCTGTTCCTTTCGCTCATCGTCACTCCTCGCAGTAGGCGCGCGCCCGCGGGCCTGCTGACGGCATGGCGCGGCAACCTGCGTCGAGCCCTCCCAATCGCCATTGCGGTGGCGGCCATCGCCTATCTGGCGGTGGGTTTCTCGGCGAGGACGCTGCGGATTAGCGCCGCCAGAGAGCTGGCTCAGAAGGAAGGCGGTGACATGGGCCTTCTGATCGCCGAGATCGGCCCGGCCTGGGACAACCCCACGATACCGCCCGATTCGTGGCGCGCCGCGGAGCCACTGCCATTGAGCCGAGACGGCGGCGGAGGTGGTGGGAGGCGGGGGCAACGCTAGTACTCAGTAAAGTTTATTGTGCTGTTTTCGAGACTCGGTCGTTAGCTGCCGGCGGACAGCGTGAGCGCTATCTCGGGCGGGTGGGTGAGCGTGTTGTGGATGAGACAGGCGTGGGCCACCCGCTCCAGCTTAGTCTGCTCACCTTCAGATATACTCCCCGGCACGGAAACGCGGACGTCGATGGCGCCGATACGATGCGGTCTCTCCGCGACCTCCCAGTCCAGATCGACCTGCATGCCCTCCAGCGCGATATCCTGGCGTTGCGCGAAGTAGACCAGCACCGACGCGATACACGATCCCAGGGAGGCCATCAGCAGCTCCGGCGCCGACGGATAGGCCTTGCCCACCTCGGACGATTCGTCGCACATCAACTCGCCCGACTCGACCTTCGTACAGAAGTGCATTCCCTCTTTCCACACTACGCTCGTGGTCGCCATGCTTCGCCTCCTCGGTACGTGGCTGGCTCTGCAGCGGTCTCCGTGCAACTAGGTTTGCGCTTTCCGGAGGCAGCCCTGCTTCCGTCACCGCCACGCGGCCCAAGACTTCCGGCCGCGCTGTAGGCGCAAGCGAACAGAACGGCACAAGGAGCTGGCACGAGGGATGCGAAGATACCGTTGGTTCTAGGAGTTGAGCGCCAATTCACGGAGGCGATGTCGAAGACGGTCGATCATGCTCCGCGGCTCCGTTCGGAATCGATTGCGAATCGGGGCGGCCGGAAGGCGGAGCAGAAAGCGAGTGAGGTAGTAGATGAGTATTCGCTACAGTGCAGACGAAGTGTTCGAAATGGCGGAGCAGATTGAGCGGAACGGGGCGAAGTTCTACCGTCGCGCGGCGGAGCTCGCTTCGGAGGACACCGCGCGCGCCTTGATGAGCGAGCTCGCCGATATGGAGGACTCACACGAGAGGACCTTCTCGGGCATGAGAGGCGACCTTTCGGCGGACGAGCGCAAGGAGATGGTCTTCGACCCGGACAACGAGTTGGACCTGTATCTGCGCGCGATGGCCGACAAGCACGTGTTCGACGTGAGTGTGGACCCGAGCGAGCGGCTAACCGGAGGCGAGAAGTTGGAGGATATTCTCCAGATGGCGATCGGCATGGAGAAGGACTCCATCGTGTTTTACCTAGGCCTGAAGCAGATGGTGCCGGAGCGCTTCGGCCACGATCGTCTCGATGGCATTATTCGTGAGGAGTACGGCCACATCAGCACTCTGGCCGCAAAGCTGCCGGCCTCATAGACCAGGCTAGGCGGGCTGATAGCGAGGAGAAATCGAGTGAGCGAAAGCTATCGCGCAGTTAAGATGACCGACCACGTCTACTGGGTGGGCGCGGTGGACTGGGCGCTTCGCGATTTCCACGGGCACGCCACTCCGCGCGGCACCACTTACAACGCCTACCTGGTGCTCGCCGACAAGGTCGCCCTGGTGGACGCGGTCAAGGCCCCCTTCACCGACGAACTCCTGGCGCGCGTGGCGTCGGTGATCGATCCCGCCAAGATCGACTACATAATCTCGAATCACAGCGAAATGGACCACTCGGGCGGCCTGCCGCAGGTGATCGCGGCGGTGAAGCCGGAGAAGATATTCGCCTCCACAATGGGCGTGAAGGCTCTCGCCGAACACTTCCGGCTGAGCCAGGAAGTGCAAGCCGTCAAGGAGGGGGAAGGCCTGAGCCTCGGCAACTTGGACCTCGCCTTCGTGGAGGCGCGGATGCTCCACTGGCCCGACAGTATGATGACCTACCTGGCCCAGGAGCAAGTGCTGTTTTCCAACGACGCTTTCGGGATGCACCTGGCCGGCAGCGAGCGGTTCGCGGATGAAGTCGACGACTGCGCGCTGGTGGAGGCAGCGGCGACGTACTACGCGAACATCTTGCTGCCGCTCTCGCCGCTGGTTGCGAAGCTGCTGGAGAAAGTCGCCAAGCTGAACCTTCCCATCAGCATGATTGCCACGAGCCACGGTCCAATCTGGCGCCGGGAGCCCGCCAGGATACTCGGGCTTTACGCCGACTGGGCGTCGGGGAAGAAGGCGCGGAAGGCCGTCGTCACCTACGACACCATGTGGGACAGCACCGCGAAGATGGCGCGCGCCATCGCGGACGGGCTGGCGTCGCGAGGCGTGACGGTGAGGGTGATGCCGCTGCGGGTGGCTCACCGCAGCGATGTGGCTACGGAGATGCTCGACGCGGGAGCGCTCCTGGTCGGCTCCCCCACGCTGAATAATGGTCTCTTCCCGACGGTGGCGGACGTGCTCACCTACTTGAAGGGGTTAAAGCCGCGCAATCTGGTCGGCGCCGCCTTCGGCTCCTATGGATGGAGCGGCGAGGCCACGGGCCAACTGGAAGAGATGCTTGGGCAGATGAAGGTCGAGCTGGCGGCGGAGGCCCTCAAGGTCAAGTACGTTCCCGACGACGAGGCGCTGGCCGCGAGCTTCGCCCTGGGCACCGCGGTGGCGGAGCGACTTGGGGCAGAGACTCAATCCTAGCCGCGGAGAACGGCGCTTCCGCGAGAAGCCATACCCATCAGTAACACGGGAAAGCGGAGATAATGAAGTACCAATGCACGGCCTGCAGCTATGTCTACGACCCGGCGGTGGGTGATCCGGAGCACGATGTCGCCCCGGGGACTCCCTTCGAGCAGGTTCCGGAGGATTGGGTATGCCCGGTCTGCGGAGTAGGGAAGGACATGTTCGAGCCCGCGGAGTGAAATGAGAGACGCGGCCTTTCTCACGAAATCGGCCCTCTCGGACTGGCTCGTCCGTCTGGCCCGGCAGACGCGGCTGATGGCTCCGACGAAGCGCGGGCGGCACTCATTCGCCTTCGCTTGGGTCGACGATCCCCGCGACATCGCCATCGATTACGTGAGGACCATCCTGCCGCCCAAACAGGCTTTTCTCCCGGCGCGGGAGAAGCTGCTCGACTTTCGGCTCCGCCCGGTTCAGGAATCCACACCCGCAATCGAGGACGAACCCTTCGTCTTGTTCGGCATCCACCCGTGCGACCTGGCCGCGATCGGCCAGCTCGACTGGGCGATGACCACCCGCCACAGTGTGCCCGATCCATACTACATCGCCCGCCGTAAGGCCGGAGCCATCATCGGGGTGGAGTGTCAGCCGGACGAATATTGCTTCTGCACGTCGGTGGGAACGTCCGGCACGCGGGAGGGAGCAGATCTCTTTCTCACTCCTGCGAACGGCGGTTACCTAACCGAAGTGTTGACGCCCAGAGGCGAGGAGCTGTTGCAGGCGGCGCCGAGCGTTCGCGAGGCCTCTCCGGAGGAGCGCGCGGTGGGCCAGGGCTGGGCCGCTGAGAAGCAGAAGCGATGCACGTGCCGGCTGGTGGGCGAGATGGCCGAGTGGCCGGACCGGCTGGAGGCGCGCTACGAGAGCGAGGTGTGGGACCGCACCGCCGACCGCTGCTATAGCTGCGGCACCTGCACCAGCGTGTGTCCGACTTGCTTCTGCTTCGATGTCTGGGACGAAGTGAACATAGGACTCACGGCCGGCGCCCGCCAGCGCCGGTATGACTCCTGCCAGCTTCAGGACTTCGCGCTGGTGGCCGGGCCGCAAAACTTCCGGGGGGAGCGGACCGATCGCGTGCGGCACCGCTGGCTGAGGAAGTTCGTGTACCTGATGCGGGAGTATGGGAAGCCGTTCTGCGTCGGGTGCGGCCGCTGCACGACGGCCTGCACGGCCGACATCAGCCTCACCGATGTACTGAACGCAGTGCTCGCTGAGACAGAGGAGGTTGCCTCGTGAGTGGGAGCGCGCCAGCGTCGTGGTCGAGGCCGGCGGAAGACCAGCTGTATCAGCCGGAAATGGCCGAGATCGTGGCCACCCGGAGCCTGACCGATAACGACCGGCTGTTCGAGATCCAGCTCCCGGCGGGCAAGGAGCTGGGACAGACGGCCGGTCAGTTCGTGCAGGTGAGCCTGTTCGGCTTCGGCGAGGCCCCAATATCGGTCTGCTCGTCGCCGCTGAAGACCGATACCTTCGAGCTTTGCGTCCGCAAGGTGGGCGGCCTCACGGCCGCTCTGCACTCACTGCGGGAGGGAGACAAGGTCGGCATCAGAGGGCCTTACGGAAACGGCTTCCCTCTGGATTGCATGGAGAAGATGGACTGCCTCGTGGTGGCCGGCGGAATCGGT
>CAZWRO010000066.1:8911-10100 GCA_964635365.1 uncultured bacterium
CCCGATCAGCAGATATTCTTCTCGTTGGAGCGCCGGATGGAGTGCGGCGTGGGCAAGTGCGGCCACTGCCAGATCGATGATCGGTGCGTGTGCGTGGACGGGCCGGTATTCTCGGCAACAGACCTGAAGCATATGCACGAGGGCATTTAGGTGAGGGTGCGCCCGTGAGCGAGAAGCCGCGAGTGGCGTTCTTCGACTTCGCCTGCTGTGAGGGGTGCCAGCTAACCGTGCTCGGCCTCGGAGAGCAGTTGGTGGAACTGCTGGGGCAGATCGAGGTGGTGGCCTGGCGGGAGGCGATGTCGGAGAAGAGCGACCACTTCGATATTGCCGTGGTGGAGGGCTCCATCACACGAGATTCCGACGTGCCGCGCCTGAAGCGCATACGGGAGCAGGCGAAGACGCTGGTGGCTCTGGGCTCATGCGCAACTCTGGGGGGGCCGCATGTGTCGGCGAACAAGTACAACCGGTCGGCGCTGCTGAAGCTCGTGTATGGTGAGGAGGGCAAACAGTTCGAGGCCGGCGAGGTGAGGCCGCTGAGTGCGGTGGTTCCGGTTGACGTGCCGATCTACGGGTGTCCCATCAATGGCGACGAGTTTGTGGCCGTGATGAAGAGCGTGCTGCTCGGGCAGCCCTACCGGGTGCCGAATCAGCCGGTCTGCTATGAATGCAAGTTGAACCAGTACGAGTGTGTCTTAGACCGAGGGCAAATCTGCCTGGGCCCGGTGACGCGGTGCGGGTGCAACGCGATCTGCACCAGCCGGGGGCACCGGTGCTTCGGCTGCCGGGGCCTGGTGGATGATCCCAACCTCAACGCGGCGCGAGACGTGCTGTCGGAGCACGGATATACGCTGGAAGACATGCTTGGGATGTTCGAAATCTATTCGCTGCGATCGTCGCCGGCGGAGAAGATGAAGGAAGCCGCCGCGGAAGGCGAGGCGGAAACCGACAGGGGCGAAGAGCCATGGAGATTCGGGTCGAGCACATAACCCGCGTCGAGGGGCACGGGAACATCATGGCCTCGCTGCGAGAGGGGCACGTCGAGCGCGCCATCTTCGAGGTGGTGGAGGCCAACCGGTTCTTCGAGGCCATCGTGGTGGGCCGAGACTGGGAGGAAGTGTGTCACATTGCGTCCAGGATCTGCGGGATATGCGCGCTGAGCCATAGCTGCGTGTCACTCCAGGCAACGGAG
>CAZWRO010000067.1:0-2683 GCA_964635365.1 uncultured bacterium
CCGAACCAGGTGCCGGACCCGAGAATCTCGCGCACGGTGGCGATGCTGGCCAACCCCAGCGCGAAGCCCAGCGACATGCCGATGCCGTCGGCCGCCGCCACCCGCGGGCCCTGCTTGGAAGCGCAGATTTCGCACCGCGAGATGATCAGGCAGTTCACGATGATCAGCGGGACGTAAGGCCCGAGCTGCTTGCTCATGTCGTACATGTAGGCGGCGAGGAGCTTGTCCGCGATGGTGACGAAGGTGGCTATCGTTAGGGTGAAGACCAGAATGCGCAGGTGTGGCTTGAGGAGCCCACGGATCAGGCTGATCATGATGTTCGCGCAGATCAACACGAAGGCCGTGGCGCAGGCCATGGTCATGGCCGGCTGCATCCCATTGGTGACGGCGAGGGTGGGACACATCCCCAAGAGCTGCCGGTAGACAGGGTTTTCCGGCAGAATCCCCCTGATAAACCGTTCGAGAGCTGTGGGTTCGTCTTGTGCCATGATCAGATCCCGGTCACTCTCCGCCTTCAGGCGATGCCAGGCCGCCACCGGAGGCCGCCTGCCGCTGAATGGGCTCCTTCAGGTTCGCCACCGCCGCGTTCACTATGCCACTGACGCTCGTCGAGGAAATCGTCGCGCCGGTCAGAGCACGCACTTCGTTCTCGGCCGTCGGGTCGGACTGTACGACCACGAGAGGCGTGTCCGTCGGCTTTCCCTGGAAGCGGCTGCGGAAGCTCTCGCCGGTGATGTAGTCGCCGAGGCCGGGGGTTTCCTTCTGCTCCAGAACATAGAGGCCGGTGATTGTGGAAAGCCCTGCGTCCAGGCCTATGAGCAACTCGATGCGGTCAGCAAATCCCTGGCCGCCGGCCGGCAGCACCCAGCCGACGTGGCCGCCGGCGGCGTCCATGATCTGATACACGCGCGCCTCCCGGCCGTCCTTTCCGGTCACCGTCAGCTCGACGGTGCTTGCCGCGTCGGCGCCCCTCACGAGCGCCGGTATCACGTGATAGGTCTCATTTCTCTTGTTCTCGGCGATCTTGTCGCTCAAGGCTCGCTGAACACCGGCCAGGCCGCCTCCGTACAGGACGGCCAACAGGATCACCAGCCAAGCCTGCCTGATATAGCCCTGTCGTTTGGATTCCTGGCCCATGTTTCTCTCTCAGGCCTTCCTGGGCGTCGGCCCGCCCACCGGACGCGGAATGGTCCAACGATTGATCAGCGGGGTCACCGCGTTCATCAACAGGACGGCGAACATCACGCCTTCAGGATATCCGCTGAAGAGCCGCAGCAGTATCACTAACATCCCAATACCGGATCCGAAGATGAACTTCCCCTTTGGCGTCAGGGGGCTGGTCACCGGATCGGTGGCGATGAAGAAGGCCCCGAACAGGAGCGCGCCACCGATGAGGTGGTGGAGCGCCGTGAACGGTGTCAGGCCCAGCAGGTTGCCGATCCCGGCGAGGACGAAGGCGGAGGTCAGAACGCTAACTGGTATCTCCCACGACGCGGAGCGCCGAAAGCACAGATAGAGGCCGCCAATCAGCAGCGCCAGCGCGCTGGTCTCCCCCAGCGACCCGTTCACCTGGCCCAGGAAGAGAGGCCAGAACTCGCGCGCGGCGTCCAACTGAAGCTGCATGTCTCCGGCGACAGCTTTGCCGGCTGCAAGATCGGCGGCGAACTTCTTCGCCACCGTCAGAGGCGTGGCTTGAGTGACGACAGCTATGTCGGATCGGGCAAGTACATAGGAGCCAGCGCCGAGCGCCTTGGCGAAGCTGAGCATGACGAAGGCGCGGCCCACCATCGCGGGGTTGAAGATGTTGTACCCCAGGCCGCCGAATACGGCCTTTCCCAGCCCCATCGCCACCACCGAGCCAATCACCGCGATGTACCAAGGAGCGCTCCACGGCAGTGAGAGTCCCAGTATCACGCCGGTGACGGCGGCCGAACCATCATTAACGCGCGAACGTTGGCCGCGCATCCAGGTGAAGATCTCTTCGGCCGCGAGGCAGCTCAGTACGCAGAGGCCGATTTGCACCACCGCGTGCCAGCGAAAGATCAGAATCGACATCACCACCGCCGGCGCCAGGGCGATCAGGACGTCAGCCATCATCCCGCGCGTGGTGAGCGTCGTCTTCGATATGTGCGGCGAGGGGGCGACGTGAATGCTCGGCCCCGCCGGGGTCACCGGCTCCGCCGCGGCTTCAGTGTCTCTAGGTGTTGCATCCTGTGTCATAGGATAGGGAACTCTTCCATCGGCCGCCCGGCTCACTTGGTCCTTGCGTTCTGAAGCATAACCTTCCCCAAGCGGATGAGCTGCACCAGTGGGAGGCTCGCCGGACATACGTAAGCGCAGCAGCCGCACTCCATGCAGGCCGTGACGTGGTAACGCTCGGCCAGGTCCATATTGCCGGCCCGGGAAGCCAGGGCAATCTTCGTCGGCACGAGGCCTAGCGGGCATACATCCACGCACCGCCCGCAGCGAACGCAGGTGGTTTCCTCCGCCTGGCGGACCTCCGCCTCCGTCAACGCAGTGAGGCCGCTCGTGCCCTTGGTAACCGGCACCTCCAGCGTCCCCAGCGTAAACCCCATCATGGGGCCGCCGGCCACTACGCGTGCCGCGTCGCCGGTCAGCCCGCCGCAGTAGTCGATCACATCGCGGTAGCTCGTGCCGACCGGGACGAGCACGTTCTTGGGCT
>CAZWRO010000067.1:2783-10074 GCA_964635365.1 uncultured bacterium
TCGTCGTTCCGCCTCAACTTGACGTGAGTCGGGAAGGCCGCGCCACCGAGGCCGACCAGCCCGGCGCGCCTCACGGCCTCCGCGATCTCCTGTGGCTCGTACCGATCCAGTCCCTCGGTGGGCCACTCGCCGCCCACCATGTCCTCCAGCAGTGCGCGACCGGAGAGCGGCTGCTCCTCGGCGGCCTTGATCGGGACCACGGACACGTGACGTCCGTTGGGAAGAGTAGCGACGGTCAACCGGCCGGTGGTTCCACTGACGCTTGCGTGCACCGGAGCGCATACGAACTTGCTCGACTCACCCACGACGTCGCCCAGCGCCACCTCGGTGCGCGCCTTGACGGTGGGCTCGCAGGGAGCCCCCAGGTGCTGCAGCAGCGCAATGCGGACCTCTTGGGGCGTGGGCAGCACCTCGATTGGCCTCTCGGCTGTGAAGTGCTTGCTGTCGGGCGGGTGGATCCCGCGCGCAAACGTTCCCTTTTTTGTTTCAAGAGTCGTCATTCCGACTGTCTGCTTCCCCGGTTGCGACTGTGCGCGAACCAGACTACCACTGTCGAGGCCGCCACGCCCAGGATCAGGCCGGCGATCGCGCCTAGAAACTGAGCGCTGTCACTTCGCTCGAATAAGGCGGCCCCGGCGATGGCGAAAGCGATGGGCGCGAGGAAGAGTCCTATCGACGCGAGCCCCAGGCGCCAGCCCGATGGCAATCGGCCTGACACTTCAGCATCCATAGGGCAATCCTGGATCGGGCACCGGGAGCAAGTTGAGCAATCTTTGCTCGCCGCGCTATCATCCGCAACCATATCGGTCCCTATAGTTATCCATGCGCGGCCCTGTGAACGCGTCTTGCGCCGGCAGTCGGATAGATGCTTCGCGATCAATCCACAGGACTGCGGGGCTCCAGCATGTAGCTCTCTTCAAACTCGGGAAGGCGATCTGTCCGCTCCAGCTATCCCTTCCATTGAGATTCTTCTGCCCCTGCAGCCGTCCTCCTGTTCGGCCGCTCGGGAGCTAGCCTAGGCGGACCAGATCTTGTCACGCCCGCCTTCCACCTCGCGGGTGGCGTTTCGCGTATCCACCACCAGGGCCGCATTGTCGACGGTCCACTGGTAGTCGTAGGCCTCGTGGTCGGTGGCGATGAGAACACAGTCGGCCGCTCGCAGCTCCTCGGCGGTCAGTTCAGTGGAGGCGAGGGCCAGTCGACTCCGCCTCATCTTCGGGAGCTGCGGAACATGAGGGTCGTTGTAGATAACCTCCGCGCCGGCCTGCCGAAGTAGCTCCATGATCCTGACGGACGGCGATTCCCGCGTGTCGCCGACATTCGGCTTATAGGCAACGCCCATCACCAGCACGCGGCTCCCTTTCACCGGTTTCCCCTGCGAGTTGAGCGCCTCCGCTACCCGTTGGACGACGAATTCCGGCATTTGAGTCCCCACCTCGCCGGCAAGCTCTATGAAGCGCGCGTTTACCCCGAACGCTCGCGAACGCCAAGACAGGTAGTAGGGATCGATGGGAATACAGTGCCCCCCGAGGCCGGGGCCAGGGCGGAAAGGCATGAATCCGTACGGCTTGGTCGCGGCCGCGTCTATGACCTCCCAGATATCGATTCCCATTCGCAGACAGATTGTCTTCAGCTCGTTGACCAGCGAGATGTTGACGGCGCGGAAGATATTCTCCAAGAGCTTCGTCATCTCCGCGACCTCGGGAGATGAGACGACGACGGTGTGCGTGATGATCAGATCATAGAGTGCCTTCGTGGCCTCCCGGCAGGCCTCTGTAACGCCCGAGACAACGCGCGGCACCTCGGCGAATGGAGGATCCAGGCTGCCGGGATTCACCCGCTCTGGGGAGTAGCCGCAGAAGAAGTCACGCCCCACCTTGAGGCCCGTTGCAGAGAGTCGTGGCAGCACGACCTCGCTTGTGGTGCCTGGATAAGTGGTGCTTTCCAGCACCACAAGTTGACCTTTGCGCAGGCGCTTGGCAATCTCGTCCACCGTGTCGACGACGAAGGAAAGATCGGGGTCGCGCGTCTCGGTAAGTGGCGTCGGCACGCAGATGCAGAGCACATCGGGTTCCGCCAGGCGGTCTAAGTCCCCGGTGGCCTCGAGGCGACCGGCCTTCACCCGCGAGGCGACCTCGGCCGCCGGAACATCCGATATGTAGCTCTCCCCGGCCTGGAGGGCGCGCACTTTCCCGGGGTCCACGTCGAAACCCAGGACGCGCAGCCCTACGCGGCCGAACTCGACGCTCAGCGGCAGGCCTACATAGCCAAGGCCGATGACGCCGATGACGGCGGATTTGTCCGCCAGCTTTGCGGTGAGCTTGCTCAACTCGTCCATCTCGACACTCACCTCCCGCAGTGCCAGCGGCTGCCGGTTGCAGAGGCAGCCAGCCGGTTCAGTCTGAGTCCGGTCGTTCGACGAGGACGCGATGGACGCGGAACGTCGAGCGTCCGCCCACCACGCCCTTGAGGCGAACGAAGAACTGGGCGTGGTCTAGCTCGTCAGGGGGAACAGGCCCCCCTATGTAAGCGAAACCTGCTGTCGAGTAACCCGGCCGAAAGGTATACGTCTGGCGGCCTTCTGGGAGGCCTTCTCGCGGGGGCATCGCGCGCTGCCAGCGCACGCGCTGCGTGGTGTCGGGGCCGGCAGTCAGATCCATGAAGACCGCGTTGATCTCCTCCGGCTGCTCGAAGGTGACATCGAACCTGACGGCCCTGACCGGCCCCAGCCGGAAGACTACGCCTCCGTACTGACCGCCGGTGTCGTCGTCGCTGCCGGCTATTTCACAAACCACTGCTCCGTCCTCCGCCTGCCAGACCTCGCAACTCTCGAGACGGGACACCCAAGTGGGGCTCCAGATTCCGCTCCGGGAGAGATCCAGCTCCTCACACTCGCTCTCGTCGAGATCCTCCGCCGCCGGCGGCCCGGCGGTTACTTCATGCAGGAATACCTGGCGCTTGTCCCGACGAAGATTCATGTCGTCGCCGAGTCCACTGAGGAGATACCTGATGCCGCTGAGGCGCGTCTTGAACTGCCCGAACGTACCCACGGTCCGGGCGGTGACGTCCAGGCCTCGGCCGTCCAACGCCTCGCGGATCGCCGCGTCGAGCGGGCTGGGGCTTGGGCCGCGACGGCGCGGGAGGCGTTCGTAGGCGCAATTCATATACAGGAACCCATCCCGCTCGAGCAGGCTGCTGACTTCCGCGGTATCGGTACGGAGGTCCTGGAGAATCACTCTTGGGTAGGCGTCCTGCCAGAAGAGGGGCCGGAGGCGAAACGACAGCCAGTAAGACAGCACGATCGGCCGGTCTCCGCTCGCAGCCGCGAAGTCCAGGGCGTAACGCACCGCGCTGACCTCCGGCGAGTGGTGGAGCTGCCCCGCAAGGCGGTTGGCCGTTACGCAGGAGTCGCCGATCACGAGCAGGCCCGCCAGGGAAGCCAGGCCGAGCAGCACCGCCCTAGTCGGTCTCGTCTTGTGCAAGCGAGACCAAAGCGGCCGCACGATGCTCAGCGCGACGAAGGCGACGGCAATGAGGGCAAACGGAAGAGCCAGGATGAAGTAGCGGATGTTCACAGGGGGAGGCACGTAGTGCGTGAGACTGAAGGTCCCCCAGGTCATATAGACGCCGAGCCACACGAAAGTCAGATAGACGGCCCAGGACCGCCGCTTCAGAAACGGGTAGATGATGAGGCCGACCGGTATCACCCACCTGAACAGACCAAGATGCTTCCTGCTAGAGGCAAATCCTGCGACCCGGTCGAGACGATCCAGGGAGCTGGAATATGGCTTGGCCGCTACCCGCTCGGGAAACGTGTCTATCGCGCCCGCAAAAGAGCTATTCTGGAACGGCGAGTAAAGGCCTGTCATCATATAGAAGACCAACCACAGTAAGGCTCCGGCGGCCACTGCCCCGGTCGCGAACCAGATTGCCATCTTAAGTACCGATCCGGACGGCGCTCTCCGAAGCTGAGACAAGATCAGGACACCGAAGACGGGAATCACAATAATGGCGGTAATCTTGGCCCCAAAGGCGAGGCCGAACACGAACCCGGCGGCCGCAGATAGCGCACAGGCTGACCGCGTGGCAGGCGGCGTTCCGCACATCCGTTGACGCGCCAATAACAAGATGCCGATTGAGGAGAGGACTAGTGCAGTCACCGCGTGATCCGGCAGGATGAGCGTAGCGTTGGAGACTGCCAGCGGGCACACGGCAACCAGTCCGGCCGCCAACACGCCGACGGCGCAATCGTGTACGCGACGACCCACGTAGTAGGTAGCCAGGATCACAAGCAGGTGAAAGAGCGCGAAGAACGCCGTCATTGCGAATAGGTTGTGGTGCGTCACCTTCACTACGAGCGCGAGCGGCAGCAGCAGTACGGGCCGTATCGTGCCCGTTGTGATCAACGTCATCCGGCCGGATTCGGCCAACTGCTCGGCCCCACCTGTGTACTGAAGGTCGTCGGAAGCATAGAAGCCTGTGTAGAAGGTCAGGTCCATCACTAGCGCGAGAGCCAGAACGAGGATCAGCGCGTAGACGACCCACCTTGTCCGTCCGGGGCTGAGACGCGACGCCGTCGCTGCGGCCGACGGCTGGACTTCGCTCTGGTACCCGCTTACCATCCCATGTGCTCCTTCCCTGCAGGTCTGGGGTAGATGGGGTGACGCCGGCAGCCTGCAGTCATCTCCTAGCTTCGCACAGCAGGCGTGCTAGTCCTTTTGGCAGATTATCGATTGATTACTGCCGTTGTCCGGCAGAGAGGACGGGAGCTCATTCCGGACGCCGCGATCAAGAGACCGGAAGCCGGCGGAACGGCGCAGAATCAGCGCCACAACCCCTACCGCCGCCAGCTCCCCCAGCGTCATCCACAGCCGCGAGGCGAGTGTGACCACGATGGCGATGCCGTGGGGCATAATGGCGCTCAGCGCTACCACCAGCACCGCCTCCCGCAGTCCGAGCCCGGCCAGCAGGCGAAGACGAGGCAGTAGATTTCGACGGGGTAGGGAGCAGCAACACAGAGGAAGTACCTGGATGACGGACCAACTGGTTTATCTTGTGGACCGCGACCACAACCCGGATATCTCGGCACCCACTTCCCCGGCTTGCGCAAGCAGTTCAGCAGGGAGCCGCTGGCAGCACCACGGGAGTCGGCCCCACACTTGCGTTCGGGGCGAGAGCGCAGTCAGCCTGCCTCATGCCTCATCAACGCGATACCCGTATGTCTGCATCATGTCCTTGCAGTGCGCGAGAACGGCATTCCGCAAACCTGGATCCAGATTCTCCCACTTGGGAAATCCCCGATCGCGACTCGCGTTCACCTTCTCGGTCCGCGCGGCTTCGGCCACCTCGGCCTTCTCTGGCAGTCCGATCCAGTCGGTGAGGGTTCGCAGTCCTGATCCGTCCGGTGTGAACAGATCCTCGAACCGAAGGCGAAGGTAACGTTCGCCGAACAACTCTTCACCGCGGTTCAACTCGCCGTTGATGGTTGCCCAGCGCCACGCCCCCCGCTCTGCCGGACTCATGTCACGCCATCGCCTGGCCGGGCTGCGCTCGTATAGCTCCGGCTTGAGCTCCCAGAACGGGTAGTACGCGGCCGCGAGCCCCTTGAGCCCGCGGAAGGCCCCGAAGTTGATGTACGACCGGATGAAGGTCCGCGGGTCCCGCACGATGTGGACGATGAGCGGGCCCCCGAATACCTCATCGAACGCGTCCAGGAAGCCGCGGAGAAACGGATTCGACTCTATGTAGATCGGCTCCGTGATGCGAGCAAGCAGATCCCGACGGCTATCGGTGAGCGCCCGCACGAGGTCGTCCCTCGAGATCCGCTTGCACAGGTACCGGTTGGAGATCCGTTTGAGGTTTCTTGAAGGGGAGGGCTCATGGAGCGCCTTAACATCAGGATAGGCTTTGTCGAGATACTGAGCGAGCGCCCTCGTACCCGTCCGGCCGGTCGAGACGAGAATAGCGACCTTGTTGAACTTGCCGTCGAAGACAGACATCGTCAATCGCTCCTTTGGCCGCCGCAAGGCCCGTGCGTGCACAGACCCCAGGCGTAAGGCTCGCCTGGGTCAGATCGTGTCCCAAGCGCCGGAACGGCGCCCGATAGTCCGCTCACCACCCCCGCGGGGAGCGGGCCGGCCGAGCGCTCGTGAGACCGCCGCTCCTGTGTTCTCGGTTGGGTGCGTTCACGGCGATCCCTCCCCGCCGGGTCGCGGCCGGGTCTCGGCTGGTGTAGGCGAGTCGGAAGGCCGAGCCGTCACATCCCGGCTCTCCTGGTTCGCCCCGACGCCAGCACCTTCCTTCCCCACGGGCCGCCCCGCTAACTCCCTCTTGCGTCCCAGCGCCAGCGCCACGATGCCCACCGCCACCAGCTCCCCCACCGTCCTCCATACCCGGGCCGCCAGGGCCACCACAATGGCGATAGCCTGGGGCATGATGGGGCTCAGCGCGAACACGAGCACCGCCTCCTTGACCCCGATGCCCGCGGGGGCGAACAGGGCGAGGATCCCGATGCAGGCGGCAAGGGCGAACGACCCGGCCAGGTAGGCGAGGTAGCGAAGCTCGAGCGGGTAGAAGGCGCAGATGAGCAGGTAGAACCCCAGTCCCCACACCATCCAGTTAAGGGCATACAGCGCCACTATGGCGAGCATGTCCCGATAGCGTAGCGGCAGGAGGATCGGCGGCCGGCGCGCCACCCTCAACAGGGGGTTGACGAGGAGCTCCAGATGGCGAGGCCGGATCGCCACGAGCAACAGCGCGACGAGGATCAAGGCAGGCGTCCGGTAGTGTGCAACGCCACCGAGGTCGGGGGTGAACAGAGGCGCGCTCGCGAGGATGAAGGAGGCGGCCAGAAGCCCGGCCAGACCCTCGACGGCGAAGCACATGCTCACTCGCAATGCGGATCGCCCCCCCTCGCGGTAGAAGTGCAGGCGCCCCGCGAGCAGGAAGACCTTGCCGGGGAGGTACTTCCCAAGTTGGGAGTAGAACCAGGCCGCGATGGCCCTCCAAAAGGGAAGGTCGCACTCGAACTTCCGCGTGACCCAGTGCCAGAGCATGGCCCGGTTGAACAGGGAAGCGCCCAGAGCGACGTATGCCCAGAAGATCAGCTGCCAGTTCAGCGCGAACTCGTGCTGCTGGAGCTGGTCCCAGTTACGCCACAGCGACGCGAACATGAAGTAGAAGATCAGCCCAATGAAGAGCCCTCGGAGCGAGAGCCCCAGCCATGATGGCAGACGGCGCCGAGTCCTTGCAGAGCAGGGGGATGGCGTAGACATGATTAGCGGTTGATCAT
>CAZWRO010000068.1:0-10073 GCA_964635365.1 uncultured bacterium
CATCGACAACAAGAAGATCGAGTGGCAGGACTATCGCGCGCAGGTCACAACCTATGAGCTGGAGCGCTACCTCCCGGTGCTCTGACTCTCAACCACAACCGGGCGAGGGGACATGCGACCTAACCTGACAATCGCCACAGAGAAGGTGGCGGCCGACCTGACGGCTTTCATCTCCCACTATCTCACGCGGGCCGGCGCCTGCGGGGTCGTGCTTGGGCTCTCGGGCGGCCTCGATTCAGCCGCAGCCGCGCATCTAGCCGCGGACGCTCTCGGACCCGAGCGCGTTTGGCCGCTCATCCTCCCCTACCGTGCCAGCAGCCCCGCCAGCCAGCGCGACGCACAGCTAGTCGCAGACGAGCTGAAGCTCGACGCCGCCGTCCTCGACGTCACCCCCCAGGTGGACGCGTACTTCCAGGCAGTCGGCGAGGCGACCCCTCTCCGCGTCGGAAACAAGGTCGCACGAGAGCGCATGAGCGTTCTCTACGACCAGGCCAAGGCGCGCCACGCCCTAGTGCTGGGCACCGGCAACCGCACCGAGCGCCTGCTCGGCTACACGACCTTGTGGGGCGACATGGCCTGCGACCTCGCACCGCTCGGCGGCCTCTACAAGACACAGGTCCGCATGCTGGCGCGGGCCCTAGGCATCCCCGCGGAGATTATCGCGAAACCGCCGACCGCCGACCTCTGGCCCGGCCAGACCGACGAAGGTGAGCTGGGCCTCAGCTACCAGACGGCCGACGAGCTGCTGCACTTGCTCGTGGACCGCCGCCTCTCGGAGCGCAACGTTGTGGCCCTCGGACACCAGCGGGAGGATGTGCGTCGCGTCCGCAGGCTCATGCGGGCGACTGCCCACAAGCGCCGTCTGCCGCCCTCCCCCTCTCCGCCTCCATTGAGTCCCGACGAATAGCCGCCGGCCCGCGGACGCAGTTACGGCGCGCCGCCGCGCTCCCTCAGGAACTCCGCCACGGCCTCCGCCGTTGGCATAGACGGCTGGGCCCCCAGACACAGACACGCCAGCGCTCCCGCCGCGTTCGCACGGCGAATCGCGTGCGGCATGGGCGCGCCCTCGACAAGGCTCACGGCCAGACACCCGGTGAATGCGTCGCCCGCGGCCGTGGTGTCTATGGGCTCGATGGGGAAGGCGGGCACATGCTGCTCCCCGGCCTCTCCCAGCCAATACGACCCCTGGTCGCCGAGCTTCACCACAACGTCTCTGGCGCCCATCTCCCTCAGTCGCCGCGCGGCCCCCGCGGCGCTCTCCACGTCCGTCACCGGGCGCCCCGTGAGGACCTCTGCCTCGCTCTCGTTCGGGGAGAGCACGTCCACCAGCCCCGGCAGCCCCATCTCCACAGCATCTTGCTCCGCCGCCCCGGCGTCCAGGACCGAGCGAACCCCCAGCGCGCGCGCTTCCACCGCCACCGCCCGCACGACCTCCAGCGGCACCTCCAGCGGCATCAGCACTGTGTCCGACTCCCGCAGCAAGCCTTTGGCGGCCGCGACATCGTCCTCCGACACCCGCGCATTGGCCCCGCCCATCACCACGATCCGGTTCTCCCCGCCCTCCTCCAACAGGATCAGCGCCGCGCCGCTCGATGCCTCCGGGGCGATGCGAACGTGTTCCACGTTCACACCCTCCCTCTCCAGCCCCGCCCGCAGCCGAGGGCCGAACTCGTCATCTCCCACCCTCCCCACCATCGTCGTACTCGCGCCGAGCCGACTGCACGCGACTGCTTGGTTTGCGCCCTTGCCGCCCGCTGCCGTCCGAAGCCCCTCTCCGTGCGCGGTCTCACCCCGCTTCGGCACCCGCCGACAGCGCACGATCAGGTCCATGTTGATGCTGCCGACCACCAAGACGCGCGGCTTCATCCCACACTCCACATATGAGATCGCGTCCGCCGGCGCCTCCAGCGCCAAGGGGGGCCCGACGCGCGGCATCTGTGTTCGGCGGGATACGGGGGCAACCTGCTTGCGCGCGGGGGAATCGAGTTAAGCCGCGTGGCCGGGGATACTGCGCAGCAGTCGTGACCGGCTCAACGCACGGCGCACTCGACGCGGCCGCTGGCGACCTCCTCCACTTCCCCGGACCGGCGCAGAACATCGGTGAGCGCCTCCACCACCTTAGGGTCGAAGCGGGAGCGGGCGGCTTGTTGGGGGCGGGGGAGGGCTTGGGTGGGTGGGAGGGGAGGGTGGGCGGAGTGGGTCATGCCGACGTAGGCGTTGGCGAGCGCCAGCACCCGGGCGCTCAGGGGGATCTGGCGCTGGCGCAGGCCCTTTGGGTAGCCCAGGCCGTCCCAGCGCTCGTGGTGGGAACGCAGGATCTGGGCGGCGGGAGCCAGGAACTGGATGGGAGCCAGGATGCTGGCTCCGATCTCGGGGTGCAGGCGCAGGGGCTCGGGCTCTCCGGCGAAGCGGTCCCGGCTCCGGTTGAGCAGCCCCGAGGAGATGCCCACCTTGCCGATGTCGTGCAGGTAGCCGGCGTAGCGGATCTGGTCCACCTGCTGGGGGGGAAGCTCCAGCTTTTGGGCGAGCCTTTCCGCCAGGCGCGCCACCCGCTCTCCGTGTCCGGGGTGGCCCCCTTCCACCTTCGCCTCCAACAGCGCGCCCAGGGTGCGCAGGCTCTGCGCGTACACCGCCTGGAGGTGCCCCTGCAGCCGGTAGGCGTAGAAGAGCAGGGCGCAGGGGATCAACACCACCGCCCCCAGGAACAGCGAGCCCCGCCAGCTCGACTCTCCCACCAACTGCCACCGGCTCTGATAAAGCAGCGCCAAAAGCAGCCCCACCGCCGCCAGCGCTCCATCCAAAACCAACATCGGCCTCACCGCCGCCCGCATCCTCCCCCAGATCTTCGCCCCCCGCTCCAGCGCCACCGCCAAAGCCACCCACCCGGTCTCCAACACCCACAACACCGCCGCCGCCGCCAGCACCACCCCAAGGTCCCCCGGCATCTCCAGCTTCCCCACCCGGCCCCCCAGGCTCTGGTACACCCACCCCGCCGCCAGCAGCGACAGCACGCTGTGGGTGGCATTGAAGGCCGTCCGCACCACCGGCCGGCGCCGCACCACCCCTTCCGACCACAATCCCGCCAGCGCCGCCACCCACGCAATGGGTCCAGGCCCCAGCACCAGCAGCCCCGCAAACAACACCGCAAAGCTGGCCGCCACTCCCCCTCCCCCAGCCACCGGCACCACCATCACATCCAGCACCCCAGCCAGCCCAATGAACAGCGCCAGCTCCCACACCCCAAGCTCCACCGCCCCCCACTGCCCGATCGTCCCCGCCAGCGCCACCGCTCCCGCGGCGATCACCGCCCCCACGTAGATCGCCAGCACCACTTTCCGTCGCTTCCCCATCAGCTCCCCCCTCCTCCCGCCGCCCCGCCCCGGCTGGGCACCAGCTCAGCCTCCTGGGTCAGCGTCACCCCCACCTCCAGCTCCCCCCGCTCCCACAGCCCCGCCAGCGCCTCCACCACCGCCGCATCAAACTGCTTTCCGGCACACCGCCGCATCTCTTCGATGGCACTCTCCACCGACCGCCGCCGCTGATAAGCCCGCCGCGCGGTCATCGCCTCGAAGGCATCCGCCACCCCCAGTATCCTCGCCTCCAGCGGAATGGTTTCCCCCAGCACTCCGTCCGGATAGCCGCTGCCATCCAGCCGCTCGTGGTGCGCCCGCACGATCCGCGCCACCTCCCCCGCCGTGTGCGGCAGAAACTCCATCCGCTCCGCCAGTCGGCTCCCCTCCACCGGGTGCTGTCGGATCACCTCCCACTCCTGCTCGCTGGGCCTTCCCGGCTTGCGTATGATCGACTCCCAGTCCTGCCGGCACTTCCCGATGTCGTGCAGCCGACAAGCCCACTCCAAGCCCTCCAGCCGCGGCCCCGACAGCCCCAGCTCCCGGCCCAGCAGCACCCCATACCGGGTCACCAGCTCGGAGTGGTTTCGGGTGTAGGGATCATAAGCCTCCAGCGCATTCGACAGCGCATGTACTGTCTCCCGGTTTACCTCCAGCATCTCCATCGCCCCTTGGAAGGCATACCGCGCTCCCACCAACGGCACGAGGAACAGCGCCACCGCCACCACCCCCAACCCCTCGGTCTGATACACCATCGTCATCAGCAGCCCAAAGGGCGCCAAAGCCAGATACCGCGGCGCCGCCCACCGGAAGCTCACCGCCCACATCCCCATCACCGAGCGTTTCTCCCACAGCCCCATCGCCACCGAGATCAACAGGCTCGACACCATGAAGTAAGCCACCACGCACCCCACCAGAGCCCCCCCCATCTCTCCCAACGACACCCCGCCCCTAGGCTCTACATACTCCCCCCCCAGGCTCTGATACACCAGCCCCGCCCCCGCAAATGCCAGCACCACATGTCCTTGATTGAACACCTGCCGCAGCCACGGGCTCCGCCGCAACAGCACTAGAAAACTCAGCACTCCGATCCAAGCCGCCACCGCCGGCCCGAACAGCAGCAGACACGCGTAGTCCACCGCAAATCCTACCGTCGTCGTGGCTCCCCGCGGCAGTCGCACCGGGTGCATCCCCACCAAAATCGCTAACCCCAAAAAGAAACCGGCCTCCCATAACAGAGAAACCGATATCCCCTCCCGCCACCTCCCCACACTCAGCAACACCAATACCCCATACCCCAGGCCCCCCACCAAGAGCATGTAGGCCACATGTCGCTTCGACGAGCTTTGCATAGCTGCGATACCTGCTGCGATAATCGACTACAATCAATGGGAGCCGGGGCCTGTCCTAACAACTCAGCTAGTCAGATTGGCCTTACGGCCAAGCCAGCCTGGCGCCGCCAGCTAGAACCAACGACAGCAACGCCAGTAGAACCGAAGTCCACTTGCCCACAGGAACACCTCCTGGAGCTACAGTGCTCTATCCGCGTCCGCTGTCAGCAGACAGGCTAACCGCTCCGCTTGGTGTCTCCGTCCTTCTCGTTGCGAAGGCCCCGGCTCACCTACGTTTGTCTATGAGTTTTGTGCAAAGCCACTCGCCGGACCACCGACTTCAGAGCACAAGGCCGCCAGCCTCCTGTTCACTGCATCGAGGGTGGCATACGCGGCTGCTCTCCACGAGTCGTCACGAACGATGGCCGATCCGAGCAGATCCTCCTCTCCTCTACCTCCGAGGATTCGAACAGCTACCATGACAAAAGGCGAACCATTTCCCTCTGACCTGGAGAAGTCCCGCAGTTCGAGGGTGGGTGTACCATTGGCAGGACTGACAGAACGCAAGAATTCCTCGATAGCCAACAGCGACGCGCGCGCGATCAGCTGCTCCTGGTCGAGTTCTCTTCCCACGGCCGTCGAGGCGACTCCGGTGAACGTGCTATCCCCGCGCCCGACCGAGACTCGCGCCCGCGCGGTCGTGCGATCCACCGAGTAGTCGATGGTCAAGAACTTCAAGCGCATATCTACGGGGGCCTCGGTGGACGCGCGAAGCTGGGCGATGCTTATCTTGCGGTGGTCGACGCGTATGCCAAGCTCGGAAAAGAGGGCCGACTCGATATCGCGGCTGAGTTGCTTCGGATGGCGATTGATATCCCCCACCACGTGGATCTCGCTAATCTCTCCGCGTTCGTCGGTAGCTATACGCGCAGAAACCACGCCGCGCAGACGCGCGATCGTGGCCTCGACATCGACGACGTCAGACCTATTCTGCAGGTCGGCCATATGGCCCGCCCCTCCCGATAGCGTAAACTCCCTGGACGTTACCAGGAAATGCACCGGATGCGACCCGCAGGGGGCTGACGGGCAACACCTCAGCTCGACCCATCCGCTCCGCCAGAAGCTCCGGCGGCAGCTAGAGGTATCATACCAAGGACTAGTACGGCTGTCAAGGACCCCCAGGCTGAGCCGCCGTTGACACTCCCGCGCGGCCCATGCTATACTGAGCCGCGCCTGAAGCAAACAAGCTTGAGGGAGCCCTCGGCATCCCGCGGAAGGTCAGTTAAATGGAACAAAGCAACAAAATCCTGGCGGTGGATGACGAGCGGCACATTGTCCGCCTGATCCAGGTCAACCTCGAGCGCGCCGGCTACCAGGTTATCACCGCCTTCGACGGGCCGGAGGCCCTGAAGAAGGTGGAATCTGACAAGCCCGACTTGGTGGTGCTCGACGTCATGATGCCGAAGATGGACGGGTTCGAGGTGCTCAAGCGTCTCCAGGCCAATCCCGAAACGCGTGATATTCCAGTCATCATGCTCACCGCCAAGGCCCAGGACGCGGATGTCTTCCGCGGCTGGTCCTCCGGCGTCAGTGCCTACCTAACGAAGCCCTTCAACCCCCTCGAGCTCATCACATTCGTAAAGCGCATCTTCAGCGGCCACGACGAGTACGAAGACGGGGAAAAGACTTGGCAACTGTAGAACGCAGCCTACCGTGACGCGCCCTCGCGAGGAAGATCGAGAGCGGGCGGCCTGGATCTGGGTCGCGGCCGCAGTCGGAGGTGCGGTTGCCGCCGCAGGTGCTGTCTGGCTGGTCCGCTATCGAGATCCCGACCGCCGCATGGCGCGCCTGCTGCACCGCTGCCAGGACCGTATCGACGGCATTGAGACCTCGCTCGGGAGACTCGAATCGTCCGTCGAGTCTCGGACACCATAAGCTGACCCAGCAGTCGCCTTGCGGGCAGCATCTTCCCAAGTCGGCCGCGCTGCCATAATCTGGACGGACCCGTATCCGTCCATCCACGAGCTAGACATGAGTGCCGCGACTCCGCTGGTCGATTCCGTCGGCCGGTGCATTGATTACCTGCGAATCTCTCTCACCGAACGTTGCGACCTGCATTGCGCCTACTGCCACCCCGGTCGCCGCACGGCCCCTCCCGCAAGAGATGTTCTCACAGCCGATGACATCGTGAATATCGCCCGTGCCGCGCTCGGGGTAGGTATCTGCCGTTTCCGCCTGACTGGCGGCGAACCCCTGCTTCGGGAGGATCTCGAAGCGATCGTAGCTCGTCTGACGGCTCTGCCCGGCCTCGCCGATCTCTCCCTGACCACCAATGGGCAGCAGCTGGCCGGTCGCGCGCAATCTCTCGCCGACGCCGGCCTAATGCGGGTGAACATCAGTCTCGACTCTCTGGATGCCGAGGCCTACTCCGCCATCACTGGGGGTGGTGACGTGGGCGCGGTGCGTCGCGGCCTGGAGGCCGCGCTTGTCGCCGGCCTATCACCCGTGAAGATCAACGTTGTGCTATTCTCAGCGGCCGTTCTGGAACGCGACGACATCGCCGACTTTGCTGAACTCGTGCAAAGCCGACCCGTGCACGTCCGATTCATTGAGGCCATGCCCACATGTGATCACGTCGGCTATCTGCCGGCCTCGGTCGTGCTGGACAGGCTGCGCCGTCTTCACAACCTTCTTCCTGTCCCGGGCCCCAATGGGGCCGGACCGGCCCAGTACTACCGACTGGGCGACTCTTCCGGAACCGTCGGCGTCATAACGCCGATCTCTTCGCCCTTCTGCTCCAGATGCAACCGGCTGCGCATCACTGCCCGCGGCGAGATCAAGCCCTGCCTGTTCTCCGCGGCCTCCATTCACCTGCTGCCTGCGCTGCGAGAGGCCGATCCCGTCCCGCACATCGCCGCCCTCATCACCGAGGCGGTCGCCGCCAAGCCGCCGCGCTATGGCGATGTCGCGGAGGCCTCCGTCATCCACGCCATGCATGTGATCGGTGGCTGAGGTGTCGCGTCGCCTCTGCGACTTGCCGCCACGATGACTCCCCCAGCCTATCCCCATACCCGTTGGAACTTCGTAATCATTGTTCTTGACGCCAGCTTCTTCTTCGCGGCTTTCGCCTTCATCGACCCCGTGGCTGTACTCCCCATTCTAGTTACTGATCTCAACGGTTCCCGCGTCGTCGTTGGCCTGTTGAGCGCCATCCAACGAGCTGGATGGCTGATCCCCCAGTTGGTGGCCGTGAGCTTCGTGCTGCACCGGCCGCGCAAGAAGCCCTTCGTCATCTATCCCTGCATCATAAGTCGACTTCCATTCCTCGGCTTGGCCGTTGTGTTCAACCTTCCCTGGGCGGGATCTCATCCGCAAGCGCTGCTGCTGATCTTGATCGGAGTCTATACGCTCTTCTTCTTCGGCGACGGACTCGCGGGCGTGCCGTGGCACGATATCATAGGCCGCACCATCCCCCCCAACCTGCGGGGACGCTTCTTCGGCAGCATCCAGTTCTTCGGCGGGCTGTGGGCTGTGGGCGCAGGCGCCATCGTGCGACATACTCTCGCCGACACTTCCATCGACTTCCCCCAGAACTACGGTCGGTTGTTCGTGTTACTGTGCTTTTGCATGTTGGCTTCCACCGTTTTCGTCGCCCTCATTCGAGAGCCGCCTAGTGCGGTGGCGAGGGAAGCGCAGTCGTTACGCCGGATAATCCGGTCGGTCCCGTCGGTTCTGCGCAAGCACCCGCTTCTCAAGAAGATGATCATCGGGCAGATACTGTGCGGGGTGGCCGGACTGGCGTTGCCATTCTACGCGGTCTACGCGGACGCGGTTCTAGGTTTGCCGGCCTCGGTGAGCGGGCTCTTCATATGGTGCGGCATCGCGGGTTCCGTGGGCGCCAGTCTCATCTGGGCCTACCTGAGTGATCGCTTCGGCAGCACGGCGGTGATCCGCGGGGTCTCCTGGCTCGTAATCGCCGCCCCCCTCTCGGCCTTGCTTGTTCCCATAATTGTGCGTATGCTGGAAGCACACGCGGCGATGCCTTATGCTTATTCGCTGGTCTTCTTGCTCAATGGCGCGACGTGGGGTGGCCTGTGGATGGGCTTCACCAACTATGTGCTAGAGATCTCTCCGGTGGACATTCGTCCTCTCTTCCTGGGCATTCAAGCAACTCTCTCTTCTCCCACAGTCCTCATGCCTCTGCTAGGCGGACTGCTGCTGAACGTGCTTCCCTTCGAGGTGCTCTTCGGCTTTGTGGCAGCATGCGGCGTGTTCAGCGTGATCTATGCGTACCGGCTGCCGGAGCCGAGAGCGGCGCTGGAGAGCGTTAGGTGACAACCCTTACTCGCGACCTCCGCGCAATGGACCTGAGCGACGTGCTCGACCGCGCGTTGGCGCTCTATCGCGATAACTTCGTCACCATTCTGGGCATCTATGCCGTCGGGTACGTGCCGCTCTGGCTCGTCGTTGGCTTCTCCGGGCACTTGCTCTCCGACGCCGCGCTCAAGGCCTTCTCGCACAAGAAGCCCGAGACCATGGAGGAGACCTCAGCCCTTCTGGCCATCCTTGGTGGCATCGGTCTCGTAGGCATCATCTTCATAGGGGTTTTGATCATTGAGCCCATCGTCACCGGCGCCATCGCGCGCGCGGTGTCAGATCAGATGTTCGGTCGGCGCACGAGCATCCGCGCGGCCTACCGTGCCGTGCGAGGTGGTGTGTTCGCCCTCCTGCTTTCCTCCCTCATCCGCCTCGGTGCAGTTTACGGCGCCTACAACCTCATCCACGTCTTTGTCTCTCTGCTGAGCGTGGCCCTCGCCGCGCTGCAAACGACCGGGCTGGTGCTCATGTTGTTGCTCGAGCTGGCCGCACTGGTGGTCGCCAGCCTGGCGTATGTGGCCTTTGCTTTCCTCGGGCAGATCGTTGTGCTCGAGAACCGCGGCACCGCCGCCACCATCACGCGAAGTTGGCGCCTGGTGTCAGGAAGGCTCTGGCGCACCAGCGCCATCGCCGGATTCGTTGCCTTGCTCGTCACCGCATTGGCCGCGGCCATTGGGGCTCCCCTGCTCCTTGGGGCCGGGCTGCTTACGGGGCGAGAAGCCACTCCCGAAGGCATCGCCGCGATGACGACCACCTTCATCACGCTGACAGCCGTCAGTGTCATTCTCGTTGGCCCTATCTTGACACTGGCCACCACCCTCATGTATTACGATCTTCGTGTCCGGTCGGAAGGGCTTGACGTGGAGATGATGGCCGCCCATATCGGGAGAGGTGACGCGCTCCCTTGAGGAGATTTGTGACAAGCATTGCTCCCCGCGCGCCTGTTGTGCAGGAAGGCGCCTCGCGTGTTCGGTTCCGGCCACGCGCGTTCTTCGTTGGCGCGTTCTTCGTTGGC
>CAZWRO010000069.1:0-4024 GCA_964635365.1 uncultured bacterium
AGTAAGGATCGGCCAGCGGGTTCATCAACAGCCCCTGCAGCGATCCCCCCGCCACCGTGAGCGCCGTCCCCACCAGCGCCCCCAACACGACCCGCGGCAGCCGCTCGTGCCAGAAGATATAAGCCAGCATCGGCTCCGTCGAGAGCGGCCGTCCCAGCAGCGTTCCCGCGTGGTTCCGCGCCGACTCCACTATCACCGCCAGCGGAATCGCCACCGCCCCGATGTTCGCCGCCAGGAACATGGTGACCGCCAGCGCGGCCCCCAGTCCCGCGACCAACGCCACCACCCTCGCCACCAAAGAGCGGCCTGGCCCCTGCGCCGGGCTGTTCACTGAATTCCTCCTCCGTCCTCCGCCGCGATCATCTCCTCCACCTCAGGATATACACTCACCGCCGACGCGCGCTCCTCCTCCGCCCTCGCCCCCTCGCCTACCCCTTCGTAAATCGCGGCCATGCGCCAGCGCGCCCGCGCCGCCAGCGTCTTCAGCTCTTCTTCGCGATGCGCCCGGGGCTTGCCCAACATGCGAAACATATCGTCCACGTCCTTCCCGCGCACCACGTACTCCGCAATCACGACCAGAGTTCGGTTGAACTCCTCCAGCGCCTCCCCCAGCCCGTTCGCGTACTCGCCCCGCTGATACCGCCGCAGCGCCGACCGCCCCAGCCCATAATGCGCAAACGCGTACTCCGTATCCGTGTCGATGGCTATCGCCCGATACTGATTGTACGGGCTTTGCTCCACCTCCACCATCCGCCGGTACACCGCGTCGGCCTCGTCGTACTGCCCGAGACGCTCGCGCACCCGCGCCAGGCCGCGCATCGCCCCGGTATGGTTCGGGTACCGCTCGATCGCCTCCCCATAGGCCATCACCGCCCCGTAGAAGTCCCCCTGATACTCATAATACCGCGCCAGCGATCCCCAGGGACGGAAGCTCGTCGGCTCCAACGAAATCGCCCGCCGTATCGCCTCCTCTCCCTCCGGCTCCGGCAGCAGCAGTCCGTACCTCTCCCAGGCCAGCGCCCACCTAGGATCGTAGCTGACGGCCGCCTCGTACCGCTCGCGTGTCCGGCCCACATCCTTCTGCATCAAGGCCGCGTCCCCCGCGTTCAGCGCCTTCTGCGCCAGCGCGTTGCGCACCGGCGCCCAAAGACTCCCAATCGCCACCAGCACCAACGAAATCCCGACTGCCGCCAAGCTCGCCGGTATCCGGACCGAACTCCGCCGTCGGCTGCGCCCCCCGGCCGGACGCTCCCGGCGTCGACGCGTCTTGCGCTTCCGCTCCGGCTCCGGCTCCTCTACCTCTACGGGCGCGGCCGGAGCCGGCACGGCCGGAGCCGCCGCCGCCTGCGCCTGGTGGGCCAGCAGCCCCGCCACCAGCCAGAAAGTGACCCCGATGGCCCCTATGTACCAGTCATAATCCAGCAGGCCGTGCACCATCAACGCCACCACACTACACAGCCCGCCAATCGCCAGCGCGCGTCCCTCGAAGTCCTTCGCGCGCCTGACCGCACGTCCCGCCGTCAACAGCACCGCCCCCAACAGCCACACAAAGATCGCTCCCCCGACCAGGCCCTGCTCCGCCGCCACCTGAAGGTAGGTCTGGTGGGCCGCCTCCGTGTACCCCCCCACCGCGTAGTTCATGAACGCATGCTTGAACGCCCCCGGCCCAATCCCCACCCACGGATTTGCCTCCGCCATGCGCAACGTTCCCTGCCACGTCAGGAGGCGGAACATGTTCGAATGGCTCTGCGTCCCAATCGTCCCCATCACCCGCGTTCGCACCGGCGTCGACAGCAGCAGCGCCATCCCCACCGCCACCGCCAGCGCGCCGAACACCCCCAGCACGATCCCCAGATTCCGCCTCGGCCGCCCGCTCGCCCGCGCCAGCAGCACCCCATACAGCGACATGGAAACCAGCGCCGCCAGCATCGCCCCCTTCGAATACGTCGGCAAGATCGCCGCCGCCAGCAGCAGCGCCGCGAACCCCCACAGCAGTCGATGCCACAGCCGCCTTCCCACAATCGCCGCGCTCGTCGCCAGCGGAAGCACCAGCGCGAAGAACCCGCCCAGCGGATTGGGGTTGAAGAAAGTGCTGAAGATGCGCCACGTCGGATCCTCCAGAATCTTCAGCACGAAGAGCTTCTCCCGCACCCCATACAGGGCCACCACCAACCCCGCCGTCGCGATCAACGCCGCCCGCCACCAGCGCGTGCCCTCTGCCTGCTCGGCCTCCGTCAGCATCACCGCGCACACCAGCCCCACCGAGAGCGCCGTCAGCAGCTTCAGCGACAGTCCAGACTCGCCTTGCATCGAGATGAACCCAACCAGCACCACCGAGCACCCGAACCCCGCCGCCACCGACTTCACCGGCGCCGCGCGCACCGCCCCCCGGCTCGCCACCAGCCAGAACACCAACACCCCAACCACCAACCGCGACAGCTCGATCAGGCTGTCATGCTGGCTCGCCGAGAAGGCCGTGCTCACCGCCGACACCACCAGCAGCGCAATCGCCGGCGCCGCCACCGCACTCGGCATCCACGCCGGCCCCCGCCCCTCCGCCGCCAGCGTCACCAACCACGCCATGGCCGCCACCGCGATCGCCCCGGTCACAAGCGCCTGGCCCGCCGTGTTGAACCCGCCCCAGAAGATCGGCGCGTAAAACACCGCCACCAGCAGCGCCACATCGTACACCACCGCGGCCGCCGTGGCCACCCGCTCTCGCTCGCTCGACCCGCTCACTTTCCCCCTCTCGCCCCGCGCCGGGCCCGATTGCCGCACAGCCCCCACAGCGTCTGTGCCATCACCAGCCCCGCACGCAACCAGATCCCCGCCGCCGGCACCCACCTCATTCCCCACGGCCACCCCGGCGCATAGTGCTTTCGATAGAAGCGCGCCATGCTATGGTGAAACTGCACCACCATCTTCACCGGGCGCTGGTCGCTGCTCCTCCCGATGCGGTGCATAATCACCGCCGACGGCACATAGTGGATCCCCCAGCCCGCTTCATGCGCGCGCAGACACCAGTCGATGTCCTCCGCGTACATGAAGAACCCCTCGTCGAATCCCCCCACCTCCTCCCACGCCTCCCGCCGAATGCACATCGCCGCGCCCGACAGCCAGTCCACCCCCCGCACCGTATCGTGGTCCCAGTCCGCCATCAAGTAGTCCCGTGTGAACCGATTGCCCGGGACCAGCCTCCCCAAGACAGTATTGCGGAACATCGCCGCCACCGGCCGCGGAAAACGCCGACACGAGAACTGCAAGCTCCCGTCGCGGTTCACCAGACGAGGCCCCGCCGCCCCCGCCTTCGGATGTGATTCGAGGAACTCCACCAGCTCCCGCAGCGCGCCCGGCTGCGCCTCGGTGTCTGGGTTGAGCATCAGCAGATATCGGCCCCCCGCCTCCTCCGCCGCCCGATTGTACCCCCGCGCGAACCCGAGATTCTCCCCGCTCTCGATCAACTTCACCTCGGGAAAGCGCCCCCGCACCATCTCCGCGCTTCCATCCCCGGACCCGTTGTCCACCACCACTACCTGCAACCCGATCCCCGGGTCAGCCTTCAAAACCGCATCGATGGCCTGTTCGAGATCGGGTCGCGTGTTCCAGTTGACTATGCATACCGAGAGATCGGGGGATGACATAAAACCGTCGGGCTAGATCCTCTACTCCTCCTTGGGCTGCCAGTCCGGCGGCGCGGGCTCGGCCTCGTCCACCAGCATGATAGGGATGTCGTCCTCTATGCGATACCGCCTCCCGCAGCGCACGCACACCAGACGATCCCCCTCGAGTTCCACTCGGACTTTGCACTCAGGGCAGGCCAGAATCTCCAACAGAGCCGGGTCCAGCGACATCGCGCATTGCCTCCTGTGAATGCACCCCGGTCCGGGGCGCGCAGATCGTCACCGTCCGCTCCCGGCTTCACCCGCGGCGAGCGGCTCTCTCGCTAGAGCGCATTTCACAGCCTCAAGAGGGGTTGTGAAACAGCTTCTAAATGTTGAGCCGGCGGCGTACGCCGCCGGTCGCT
>CAZWRO010000069.1:4124-9927 GCA_964635365.1 uncultured bacterium
GGGGTTGTGAAACAGCTTCTAAATGTTGAGCCGGCGGCGTACGCCGCCGGTCGCTATCTGTCCAATCGCGATCCCGCAGATCGCCCCCGCAATCAGCGAGAACGGCGCGTTCCCCAGGCCCGAGCCCACGACCAAGCCCGCGATCACCCCCAGGAAGCCCCCCTTCTGGAACCGCACCAGCAGCGCGCCCAACCCGAACCCGAGGAACAGACCCGTCACCATCCCGTACTTGATCGCCGTCAAGAACGTGTCGCTGTTTCCCAGCGGTATCGGCCATGCTATCAGATTCAGGGTGCCCGGTATCTGTCGCGTCACCGCCAGTTGCACCAGCGAAACCACGACACAGATTATCATTCCCGCCGCCATCGCCCGCACCAGCCGCACGTTGTCCGAAATCTCCGAGCGAGGCTCGCTCTCTTCGAGCTTGACCTTTCTCCTGGCGGCCAGGTAGTCCCGGCCGCCTTGAACGCCCGCCTCATCGCTCTCCCGCTCGATGGGCCGGAAGATCGACTCGTCCTGCCCCATATAGTCCGATACATCGACCGAGGTGCGCGTCGCCTCCGCCCCCAGACCGTGGCTCACGCCCGCTTGCTGCTCCGCGCTCGCCGTCGGCGGCGCCTCCGGCTCACCACCCAAAGCCCCCAGCGGACGCAGCACCTGCTCCGAAGCCGGTGCCGCCGCCGGTTCCTCCTCCGTTGGCTCCGCCGCCGGCTCTGACTCCGCTCTGCCGAGCATCGGCCCTGCTGGCGGTTCTGCCTCCGCCGCTTCCTCCCGCGGAGGCGATTCCGGATCGGCCTGCTTCACTTCTGCGGCCGCGCGCGTCGAGATCGCACCGCCGGTCGGCAGCATCGGCTTCTTACACCACTCGCATACGTCCGTGGTGGCGCTATCCATACCACATCGTCGGCACAACATGCGTCCCTGCGCTCCTCCCGGCCGCGACCTCAATTAGTCCAAGCGTGGTTCCTCGGCCAGCCTAGTGACCCCCATCCCCATCCATCAGATACCCATCCATTATGCTCCCGGAAACGAGGCTTGTCCAGAGGCCCCCTCTCCGGCTCCGACGGCCGCGGGTCAGGCCCGCCCGCGCCGCTATCCCGCCTCGGCCAGCACCTCCTCCAGCGCGCCAACAAACCGCTGGTTCTGCTCCGGCGTGCCCGTCGTCACCCGAATATGTCTCGGCGCGCCGAACATATCACCCGTCCGCACGATCACCCCGCGCCGCAGCAGCCCCACGAATACCTCCTTGCAATCCCGCCCCACATCGATCCACACGAAGTTCGCGTAGCTCCGCGTATAGCTCAACCCCAGCCGCTCCATCTCCCCGTACAGATACTCCCGCGATTCCGCGTTCAAAGCGCGCGTCCGCTCCACCTGCTCACCGTCCCCCAGGCTCGCCAGCGCCGCCGCCTGCGCCACACTGCTCACGTTGAACGGCTCCCGCACCCGCCCCATCGCCTCCGCCAGCTCCGGCGTGGTGGCCCCGTACCCAATCCGCAGCCCCGCCAGCGCGTAGATCTTCGAGAACGTCCGCAGCACCATCACCGGCCGCCCCTCCCGCACCAGCGCCAAGCTGTCCGGATACTCCGCGTCGTCCACGTACTCGTAGTAAGCCTCGTCCATCACCAGAATCGTCGTCTCCGGCAGCGCCGCCAGCAGCGTCTCCAGCTCCGCCCGCGTCACCATCGCCCCCGTCGGGTTGCTCGGGTTCCCGACGAACACCACCTTCGTCTTCGCCGACAGGCGCGCGGCCATCGCCCCCACGTCGTAGCGGAAATCCTTCAGCGGCACGTACACCGGCGCGCCCTCCATCAGCTTCGCCGTGAACTCCCACTGGCTGAACGGCCCCTCACACATCATCACCTCATCGCCCGGCTCCACAAAAGCCAGCCCGATATTGTGTATCAGCTCATCGCTCCCATGCCCCACCATCACCTGCTCCCGCGGCACCCCCAGATGAGCCGCCAGCGCCTTCCGAAGATGATAGCAATCGTTGTCCGGATACAGCCGCACCTCCGCCGCCTCCGCTCGAATCGCCTCCACCGCCTTCGGCGACGGCCCCAGCGGATTCTCGTTCGAGGCCAGCTTAATGATATCCGTCAGCCCGTACTCCCGCTGCACCTCCTCGATCGGCTTCCCCGGCAGGTACGGTTTCAGTTGCTCCACACAGGGCCGCGTCCACTTCGCCTTGCTCATCCTTCAGTCTCCTCCATCTCTTCGAGCCCCCCCACTTCCTTCACCTTAAGCCGACTCGTCTCGCCGTACTCCGCCGCCGACTCGATCACCCTCCGCTTGTCCCGCGGCACCTCCGACGAAGACAGCAAGCTCCTCACCGCCGCGCTGCTCACCTGCGTCACCCCCTCCCACAACCCCAGCGGCTCCAGCACCTCCCGCAGCCGCTCCTCATCCCACCGCGCCACGCGCTTGTACTTCCTCCGCTCCGCCACATACCCGCCCCCCTCCACCCGCTCCGTCTGACACCGATCCAGATACTCCTCGATCGCCTCCCTCAGCTCCGCCTTCCGCGCCGCCGCCTCCTTCGTCTCCGCCTCCACCTCCGCATACTCCGCCAGCAGCGCCGCCACATCCACCTCCGCCCCCTCCGGCGTCACCGGCTTCCTGAACAGCGGGCAATGCGACCGATAGGCGCACCAATCGCAGAGCGATCCCGGCTTCGGATCGAAGTCCCCCAGCTCTATCCCCACGATCACATCTCGGATATCCTCCCGCTTCTCCGCCAGAAACTCCTCCGTCTGCGTCGTCCGCATCTCGAAATCATGAAACAAATATAGCAGCACCGTCGTCACCTCTCTCTCGGGATAGAGGTGATTCGCCGCCATCCGATAAATCGCCAACTGCGCGTTCTTCTCCACCTCCGGCTGCGACGGCATCCGCCGGCCCGTCTTATAGTCGATGATCTCCAGCCCGCCCCCCGACACCACATCCACCCGGTCGATCCGACCCGTCAGCGTGTGCTTCCCATCGAACGGCACGTTAAAGAACTGCTCCGTCGCCGCCGTGCGCCGGCCCTCCTCCGGCTCGGCATGCTTCTCGTAGTGCCGCCGGACTATATCCACCCCCTGCTCGAAGTAGCTCTGCCGCTCCCCCTCCGCCACCTCCTTCGCCCGCCCCTGCCAGGCCCTCACAAACGCCTCCGCCACCTCCTCCACCGTCGGCCGCTTCACATGCCGCGGGTTGTACATGAAGTTCAGCGCCTCGTGCACCGCCGACCCGAAGTGCAGGTTCACCGCCGTCGGCACCCGCACGCGGTCCACATACTGCAACTTATACTGCTGCGGGCAGATCTGGTAAGTCGCGCACCGCGAATAGCTAATCCGCATCGGCCTTCTCAAGCAGCTATCTCAAAGCCCCGTTCCCCGGCGGCGGAACGTCCCTCCCAAAGTCCGCCGCCAGCTCTGAAACGGCTGCTAATCCTCCTCTTCGGTCTGTTCCTCCCCAACATACAGCGCCCGTTGCAGCAGAAAATGCCGCTCCGTCCACCTCCGCCCCTGCGCCCGCGCCGCCCCGATCTGCCCCAAGAACATATTCACCTTCGCATCCAGGTCCTCCGCATGGTGCAGCGCCACCGCCTCCGCCGTCATCGGCACCTTCGGCGACCCGAACTCCCCCGTCCCGTGATGGCTCAATATCATATGGCTCAGCCGCAGCTTCAGCTCCTCCGGAAACCCCTCGATCCCATCCGCCTGCTGCCGCACCCTTCGCTCCCCCAGCACCAAATGCCCAATCAAGTTACCCTCGTCCGTATAATCGAACGCCGTCTTCCAGCTAAGCTCCTCCATCTTCCCCATATCGTGCAGAATCGCCGCCGCCAGCAGCAGGTCCCGATCCAGCTCCGGGAACACCTCCGCCACCTTCTCACACAGCTCCACCACCTCCACCGTATGCTCCAGCAGCCCACCGATGTAAGCGTGGTGCAGCGTCTTCGCCCCCGGCGCCGTCCGAAACTTCTCCTGGAACTCCTCCTCCCGGAAGAAGCTCAGCAGCAGCTCCTTCAGGTGCTCGTTCCCGATCGACTTCACCACCTCCGCCAGCCGCGCCTCCAGCGCCCTAATGTCCTTCTTGCTCCTCGGCAGAAACTCGCTCGCCTCCACCTCCTCCGGCGGCACCTGCCGCACCTGCTCCAGCTTCAATTGCAGCTCGTCCCTATACTTCTCCGCAACCCCGACCACCCGCACCACATCGCCGGCCTCGAACCCCTGCGAAATCTCCAGCGCCTTGTCCCACACCCGCGCCGTCACCCGCGCCGTCTGGTCCATCAGCGTCAAATCGAGGAATGACTTCCCCGCCCGCGTATCCCGCAGCTCCTTCCGCGCCACCAGAAACCGCCCCTCAACGCGCTTGCCCGGCACCAACTCAGCGATCTTCAAATCCGACATCACATCCCCTCCTATTAGACGTACGCCTCGCCCTTAATACCTCCGCACCACCCGACACCCCGTATAATACTTCGCCAGAATCCTCTCATAATCCCATCCCTCATCCGCCAGCCCCGCCGCTCCCACCTGGCACATCCCCACGTTATGCCCCCAGCCCGCCCCCCATATCACAAACACCACCGGCAGATCGTTCTCATCCGTGTGCGTCTCCACCGCAAACATCGCCGAGTTCAACCCTCCCAGCGCCTGCTTCACCGCCGGCCCCCCGCGCACCCGGTACACCGCCTCCGTCCCCACGATATCGAGCTGCCGCACCAGCCCCGACTCCGCCCGGTCGCTCACCCGCACCTCCAGCAGCGTCCCCACCTCGCCCACCGTCCCCCGCAGCGTCTCCTCCAGCTCCTCCCGCGGCACCACCGACCACCACCGGATCTTATCCGTCTTCGCATACTGCGGCTGATTACAGTTCACCCGCGGCGCATACTTCAAGTACCGCCCCAGCTCCTCTCCCTCCAGCGGCATCTCGTACGCCACCCCATCCTCCGGCTCGAAGTCCGGCACCCCCCTCAGATAAGGCACCGGCTTCTGGTCCACCCAATAGTCCTCATTATTCGCCGTGTGCCCGCCGCAGGTAGATGAGTAGAGCGTGTCCGCCAGCCGCCCCTCATACACCAGCACCTCGCCCCACGTCTCCGCCACCGCCCGATCGCTCCGCGCATCCTCAATCGTCGCCCCCCCATACACCTGGCAGTGCTGCGTCGCGCAGAGATCGAACCCCTCGTGCCTATGCCGGCCCGCCTTAATCAACGCCTGCCCCCGCGCCGCCACCGCCTGCGCCCGAAGCGCCGCCAGCGGATACGTCGCCGGCATCTCCGAAGGCACCACCCCCCGCAAATACGTCTCCGTATCCAGCACATTCACCACCGTCAAGCGCCGTGTCACCAGCCGCAGCTCCATCACCCCGCGGCACTCCCTACCCCCCCCCCCGTCCCAGTGCCCCGCGACCCCATAGATCATCACCGTCCCGCCCTCCGGCGGCGACAGCCGAACCCCATGCCGGAAGTCCCCCATCTCCCTCCCGTCCGCGCCCAACACCCTCACCCTATCCCCCGACGCCCGCGCCTGCCATTTCTGTCCCGGCGCCGCCTGGGCCAACACGCGGCTCCCGCGCAGAGACAGAACAGAGACCCCCTCCCGGCCCGAGAAATACACCTTCTCACAGTGTTGGAGCAGCCCGATGCGGACCTTCGGCAGCACGCCCTCCGCCCGCTCCGTCTGCCCCGCCACAAACACCAACAGCACCAACAACAACCACTTCAAGCGAGAACCCATGCCGCCTCTTGCTTCCAACCCCCGCCCACCGCCTACTCTAACACGAAGCCCCAACCCCCGTCAAAGCACCGTCC
>CAZWRO010000070.1:0-9808 GCA_964635365.1 uncultured bacterium
CTTCGGACCCGGGGCACGTTCGGGGCTCTGGCGGAGGCAGGGACGTCGTTCACGGCCAGTCTGTACGCGTATCAGCCCTGCTATATTGGCTACATCTTCGCCCTAGTTACAGCAAGCGGTAGAGTACACCCCTGCTGTGCGTGCGAGCGAGTGGTCGGAGACTTGCAGCAGAATGACTTCGCTGAAGCCTGGCGGCGAGAGGACTACCGCCAGTTCCGCGAAGAGGCTCTCGATCTCCCCAACCGTCTGCCCGCCCTAGCAGGGTGCTCGTGTATGAGCTGCCCCTACGGACCATGGAACGCCGAATTCCATGCCCGCCTCCACGGACGACAGGTGGGCGCTCGATCTGAGTAGAATCGCACGCCGTGGGCGTAGTCAGGAGAGAGGCAATGGCAAGACAGATCAGGCTGGGGGTCTTGGCCTCCGGCGGAGGAACCAATCTTCAGTCCATCATTGACAACTGCGCTTCGGGGCGTACCGACGCTCAGGTTGTAGTAGTGATCAGCGATGTGGAGTGCGGCGCGCTGGAGCGCGCTCGCGGAGCGGGGATTCCGGCGGTTTGGATCGACCGGCGGGACAAAGGGCTTTACCCCACACGCGAGGCCTTCGATGGCGCGATGCTCGCCTGTCTGCGAGAGCACCGCGCCGAGCTGGTTTGTCTTGCGGGATACCTCCGGATCATGCGGTCGGAACTGGTAAAGGCGTACGATGGTCGGATGCTAAACACACATCCGGCGCTTCTGCCGTCCTTTGGTGGGGAGGGAATGTGGGGGCATCATGTTCACCAGGCCGTGCTCGACTATGGCTGCAAGGTGTCCGGTTGCACGATTCACCTGGTCTGGCCCGAAACCGACGGGGGCCCCATTGTATTGCAGCGTTCGGTGGCCGTGGAAGAAGACGACACAGCAGAGACGCTGGCGGCCCGGATTCTCCCCCATGAGCACGAGCTCTACTCGGAAGCAATCCAGCTCTTTGCCGAGGGTCGGATCAGAATCGAGGGACGGCGCGTTCGCATTCTTCCCCCAGGCAGCTAGGCCGGCGTCGTTTCTGCCGTTCGTCACTTACCGTCAATGACTTGATGAGGCGAGGACTTGACTGCGCAGTCCCATAGCCAGTCTGGAGAGCCGGAGACAGCGCCGAGCGGTGGGGCGCTTCTGAGTGTCTTCACGGTTATCCTGGCCGTCGTGGCCGCACTCCAAGCGCTCCTCTTCTTGATGCACTCCTGGGGCTGCATCCTTTTCCCCTACCAGCTGGACTATGGTGAGGGGCCCATCCTTCAGATTGCTCTCCGGGTCGCCCGCGGAGAGGAGATGTATCCGACGGCCCTCACCGGCTACCCGTACGTTATCGCCAGCTACATGCCCGGATACTATCTGCTGTCCGCTCTGGGGGTTCGGATTGCAGGACCCAGCTTCCTGGCCGGCAGGCTCATATCGTGCTTGGCAACACTCACGATCGCACTTTGTGCGGCCCTCATGGTGTGGGAATGGACTAAGCATCGCTTCGCCTCATTCCTGGCCGGGGCGATAATTCTCGCCCTCCCACAATTCCTCGTCTGGGGCAACCTGATGCGGGTGGACGTACCGGCTCACGCCTTCAGCCTTGCTGGGTTCTATCTCTTCCAACGGGGACGGAGGAAGGCCGGCCTCCTGGCTATGGCTTTAGGCGTCTTCACACGCCGCACCAACATCGCCGCTATCGCCGCGACAGTGGCCGGGGTCTGGATGAAGCAGGGTTGGCGGGCAGCATTTCGGGTGGCTATTGTGCAGGGACTGTTGATAGCGGGGCTTGTGGGTGCGTCCGTCGCGTTGACGAGGGGAGGCTTGTATGAGCAGTTGTCCTGGCACACTGCTTCTTCCGTGGGAGGGGCGTGGACCTGGCAGCAAGTTTGGCTGATACTGTCCGTCGCCGTCCGGGAGTGGCCCGCTTACTTCTTGCTGGCCGCCGCGGGGGCGATCTGGTGCGTGCTGAAACCCGAGCGTCGCGCTCTGTTTGTCTACTTCGCGGTGTCCGGTGGTCTCTTCCTGACGGTGGGGCGCATTGGTTCGTCTCAGAACTACCTGTTGGAGCCGCTCGCCGTTGGCGCCATAATGACCGGTGTGCTCTGGGCTGACCTATCCCGAAGGGTCACCAGGCTCAGACCTATCCTGCTACTGGTGGCCGGCATCCTGGCGCTGCAGTGGATCTGGACCGACCTTCATCTCCCTCACACCATCAGCCTGTTGCGCCCTGAGGCATCTCCGACGGCAGGACGACTGGTCGTGGATAGAATAGCCGCGGCGGGCGGTCCCGTGCTGTGCGAAGACGTCGGGCTTAACCTCCTCGCTGGCCAGGAGGTGCCAATCCAGCCCTTCGAGTTCACACAAATGGCCAAGGCCGGTGTTCTCGATCCGACGCTCGTGTACGAAGACGCGCGGCAAGGGAGATTCCCGCTCATCGTGCTTCGCTTCAATCCAAGGGACATCCAGGGACATGGATCGGGAGAAGACTGGGTCTGTGGCCGGTGGCCCGATGGCATCATTTCAGCCGTGATGGAACACTACCGGCTCGACGACCAACAGGTGCCACCGTATCTGATTTACGTTCCCAGAGGGAATACAGAGGCAGAGTCAAGTCTCGGGGATTGAGTGTCGCTCGCCTCTATTCGGAGTCTGAAGGCCGCCGCGATCTGTCACGCGCGGATAGTCCCTCCAAGTAACTCTCCACGGCTTTGTCCCACTCGCCTTTAGCTCGGAGTATCGCCTCGACGGCCTGGCGTGCTGCCCCTCGGCCTCCGGGCGCGTCGGTAACCAATCCCGCGTCTTGCTGGATCTCAGGCACAGCATCGGCCGGCGCGATCGATAGGCCGACCAATCGCATGGCCTCGCGGTCGTTCAGGTCGTCACCCATGAACGCCACGCGTTCCAACGGGATTCGCTTGTCGGCAGCCAGCTTACGCAAGGCTGCCGCTTTATCGCCGACTCGCTGCAGTATATCGGAGATGCGCAGATCACGGGCGCGGCGTTCCACGACACGCGAGGCACGCCCAGTCATTATGGCAATCTGGAGCCCGGCCTCGCTGGCAACGCGAATCCCAAGGCCGTCCTTTACGTCGAACGCCTTCGCCTCCACGCCACTGTCACTGTATATGATATCGCCCTGGGTTAGAACGCCGTCGACATCAAGCACCAGGAGTTCTATCGCCGCCAGTCGATCTCGCACTGCCCTGGGAGTCTTCATTCCGGACTTCCCTCCATCACGGCCCGGCGAGCCGCGTCCAGAGCAAGCACCTGCTTGAGTAGACTCGGAAGCTCCGCCAGAGGCAACTGAGTCTCTTGGTCAGATTTCGCAGTCGCAGGGTCTGGATGGACCTCCACGAAGAGCGCGTCGATCCCTGCGCCAGCGGCCGCCCGCGCCAGCGGTCCTACATACTCCCGCTCCCCCCCGGACGCCACTCCCGCAGCTCCCGGAAGCTGCACGCTGTGCGTGGCGTCGAAGACAATGGGCCACCCGAAGCGCCGCATCCCCGCCACCGCCTTCATGTCCACCACGAGGTTATGATACCCAAAGCTGGTCCCCCGTTCCGCCAGCAGCACCCCGCCCTCGCCGCTTGCCGTCGCCTTTGCGACGATGTTGCCCATATCTTCGGCCGCCATAAACTGGCCCTTCTTGATGAGCACTGGCTTGCCCGTCCGCGCCGCCGCCACCACCAGGTCCGTCTGCCGGCAGAGGAAGGCGGGAATCTGAAGCAGGTCCACCACCGCCGCCACCGGTCCCGCCTGCGCTGGCAGGTGGATGTCAGTCACCACCGGCAGCCCCGTCTCCTCCCTCACCGCTTGCAGCACCTCCAAACCCTCCTCGATGCCGGGTCCCCGAAACGAATCGAGGCTCATGCGATTCGCCTTGTCGAAGGAGGCCTTGTATATGGTAGGTAGGCCGAACTCCTCGCCGACCCGGGCCACCAGTCGCCCGATCTCCAGCGCCTGCTCCCGTTCCTCCAGCACGCACGGCCCCGCAATCAGCGCCAGCGGGCCCTGCCCGCCCACTTCCGCCGAGCCGACAACGACCCGTTTGCTCAGCTGATATTCGTCCATACTAGCTCACCTTCACCAGGGGCCGAATCCCCGAGACTGCATCTGCCCCGGCGGCTTGCTGCGGGGTCTTCGCCGCCCGCGCCCCCCGCCCTGCCGCATCCCGCTCTCAGTCCGTCGGGGGTCCGGCGCGGCGCAGTTGCTCCAGATCGGCCGGCGTGTCTACGCCCGGCGAGGCCGCCGATACCAACACCACGCGGATGCGGTGGCCGTGCTCCAGCGCCCGGAGCTGCTCAAGCCGTTCTGCGCGCTCCAGCGGAGTGGGCGGGAGCCTGGAAAGCGCCAAGAGGAACTCCCGCCGGTAGACATAGATCCCTAGGTGTCGATACCGAACGAAGTCGCTCCCGGAATCACGCACGAAGGGGATGGGGAGGCGTGAGAAGTAGAGGGCAAACCCATCCTTGTCGAGGACGACTTTGACGACGTTCGGGTCGGCGAGATCGGATACCTCGTCGATCGGGCAGCACAGGGTACCCATCGAGATGGAAGCATTCCCTGCGAGCGGTGAGATTGCAGCGTCGACCGTCTCCGGATGAATCAGCGGCTCATCTCCCTGCAGGTTCACCACCAGATCGGCTTCTGCGCCATTGGCTACCTCGGCTACCCGGTCGGTGCCGCTGGGATGATCTCCTCTGGTCATTGCTGTTTCTCCGCCGATAGCACGCACGGCGGCAGCAATACGCTCGTCATCAGTAGCAACGACAACGCGGTTGGCAAGGGATACTCTGCAGGCACGCTCGTAAACGTGCTGTATAAGCGGTTTCCCCCAGAGGTCGGCGAGCGGCTTCCCGGGGAACCGAGTTGAAGCATACCGAGCAGGAATCACGATTAATACGCGCGTCATATCAGACCTTGCCCCAGCGATTGTAGTAATCCCTCTGGCGCTCGTCAAGCGCGAGACCTAAAGCTAATTAGATGACTGACTACGTTGCCAGGGGCACCCGAACAGGCCGTGCCAAGCGCCCTGCAGGACCTTGTGGCGACACAGGTCGCGAACAGCTGTCGGGCCCTGAGAGGGGCCGCGTCGTTACTGCCGTGAACTACGCGAAGTAAACGACCGTCATGCTGTCCGACCCATGTTACGCTTCCGGAAACTACCGTCTTGTGCACGGGAAACGCGGGGCGCGATCATGCGCCGGCATTCCGAAGTCAGACCCGCAGAGACACAGTGCACACATTCTATTGACAAGCAGCAGCATTTCCGCTAAGATTCCAAATTGTCGTCTCTCCGGAATGTCGCGTGCGAGTCGTGAGCGGAGAGGCGCGTGATCGCGTAAAGGACCAAACACTGTGCCGACGATCAGTCAACTGGTACGAAAAGGTCGCAAGCGCAAGCGAGCGCAGGCTACACCGACGGTGCGGTGGGCACTGAGATGGCAATTCAACGCCTCCCGCCGTAGGTATCAGCGTGCCTCAGGACCCCTCAAGCGGGGCGTATGCACGAGGGTCTACACGACTAACCCGAAGAAGCCGAACTCAGCACTTCGCAAGGTGGCGCGTGTACGGCTCAGCAACCGAATCGAAGTCCTGGCCTACATCCCTGGTGAGGGACATAACCTTCAGGAGCACTCTGTGGTGCTGATACGGGGTGGGCGCGTAAAGGATCTGCCAGGCATACGCTACCACGTTGTTAGAGGAGTTCTTGACACGGCCGGGGTCGAGGACCGGAAGAATTCCCGCTCGCGCTACGGCACGAAGAAGCCGAAATAACCTATTTCCTTATTATAGTGTAGCACGTACTAACTCGTGACCCCTCCCCTAGGGGTGAGGAAAACGGAGAGCAGCATGCCGAGGAAGGGACCAGTCGCGCATCGGATCCCGCGGCCGGACGTCTTATACGGGAGTCGCCTTGTGTCTCGCCTGATCAATCAGGTGATGCGCCGGGGCAAGAAGAGTGTGGCCGAGCGCGTCGTGTACGGGGCGTTTGAGGAGATCGTTACGCGTGGCGACAAGGATCCGCTTGAGGTTTTCGAGCAGGCGCTGCGGAAGGTGATGCCGGTGTTGGAGGTCAAGCCCCGCCGAGTCGGGGGCGCGACCTATCAGGTGCCGATGGAAGTCCGTCCGACACGGCAGCTTGCGCTAGGGTTGCGCTGGCTGGTTCAGAGCGCCCGAGCCCGGGCAGCGCGCACGATGAGAGAGAAGCTGGCGGCGGAGCTTATGGACGCCGCCTCAGGGCAGGGAGCCGCGGTAAAGAAGCGAGAGGACACCCACAGGATGGCGGAAGCCAACCGGGCCTTCGCTCATTATAGGTGGTAGTTCGGAAGCACCCGCCGATCGGCGGGTGGCAGGGAGTCGTAGGACATCGACGGCCCCAGCTACCCTGTAACCGATGTGGAAGGTGGCCGCAAAGCAGGTAGCTGGTGAGTCTCTGCTGGCTTCCGAACCGCCGCGGAATAAAGAAGTCGGTGACCTATGGCGCGCGAGTTTTCGCTCGACAAGACGCGTAATATTGGCATTGCGGCGCATATAGACGCTGGCAAGACCACTACCACTGAACGGATCCTGTTCTACACCGGACGGGTCCATCGGATGGGCGAGGTGGACCAGGGCGCGGCCACCATGGATTGGATGCCCCAGGAGCAGGAGCGCGGCATCACCATCACGGCTGCAGCCACCACGTGTTTCTGGCGCGATCATCAGGTCAACATCATCGACACGCCGGGGCACGTGGACTTCACGGTTGAAGTTGAGCGATCCCTCCGTGTCCTCGATGGTGCAGTCGCCATCTTCTGTGGTGTGGCTGGAGTACAGCCTCAATCTGAGACCGTGTGGCGGCAGGCCAATAAGTATGGTGTGCCGCGTATAGCGTATGTGAACAAGATGGACCGCACCGGCGCGGATTTTCACCGAGTGCTTCACGCCATGCGAGAAAGGCTGGGGTGCCGCGCGGTGGCTGTCCAGTTGCCGCTGGGTCAGGAGGCTGACTTCCGCGGGATGGTGGACCTGATCCGCATGAAGGCTCTGGTCTATCTGGATGAAGAAGGCAGAGAGTTCGAGGAGGCCCCGATTCCAGAGGCCATGATGAACCTGGCGCGGAGGTTCCGGGAAGCCATGGTGGAGGCCGCCGCGGAGACGGACGAGGAACTGATGCACAAGTATCTGGCGGATGAGGAGCTAACTGAAGACGAGATTCGTGCCGGGCTGCGTCGGGGAACCGTCCGCTATATGATGGTCCCCGTGCTCTGTGGCGCATCTTATCGCAACAAGGGCGTGCAGCCGCTGCTCGACGCCGTTGTCGACTATCTCCCTTCGCCGCTGGATGTACCCTCGGTCCCGGGAACAGATACCCGTACCGGTGCCGCTGTAACACGAGCTAGTGATGATGACGAACCGTTTTCGGCGCTGGCGTTCAAGGTCGCTTCCGACCCCAATGTTGGGCAATTGGTTTACCTTCGGATTTACTCTGGGCGCCTGCCACGCGGCGCTACGATATATAACTCGACGAGGCGTTGCTCGCAGCGTATCGGCCGTCTCTTGCTCATGCACGCCAACCGGCGGGTTAACCTGCAGGAGGCCGCCTCCGGTGACATCATCGCCGCCGTCGGGCTGGACAAGACGGGCACGGGCGACACTCTCTGCTCGGAGCAATCGCCCCTCCTCTTGGAGGATATACAGTTCCCGGAACCGGTGATATCCGTTGCCATTGAGCCCCAGGGCCGGGGAGAAGAGGTCAAGCTGGTCGAAGCGCTCGGCGCGCTATCGGCAGAAGATCCGACCTTTCGGTTTCATACTGATCCCGACAGCGGGCAGATCATAGTCTCTGGTATGGGGGAGTTGCATCTCGAAGTTGTGGCCGACCGTCTGCGACGTGAGTTTCAGGTCGGTGCCCAGGTCGGGCGTCCCCAGGTTGCCTATCGAGAGACGATTCGGACTGAGGTCACCGCCGAAGGCCGCCACATCAAGCAGACGGGTGGGCGAGGCCAGTACGGAATCGTGAGTTTGCGAGTTACGCCCCGAGAGACGGGCGCAGGTTTTCTGTTTCAGGACAAGACGAGGGGGGGCGTGATTCCGAAGGAGTTCATACCGGCCATCAGGGCCGGCGCTGGAGAAGCCTGCGAGAACGGAATCCTTGGGGGTTATCCGGTTGTGGATGTCGAGGTCGCTTTGATCGATGGCTCGACGCACGCAACGGATTCCTCCGAGATCGCCTTCAAGATAGCGGCTTCTCAAGGCGTGCGAGAGGCCCTGAGGCGGGCCGACCCGGTGTTGCTGGAGCCAATGATGCGTATTGAAGTGTTCTGTCCGGAGCAACGGATGGGCGACGTGCTCGGCGATCTCAACGGGCGGCGGGCGCATGTCACAAGCGTTGCTGCGGCGCCCGGCGCAATGGAAACGATCAACGCCGTCCTTCCTTTGGCGACGACTTTTGGGTATGCTACTGTGCTGCGCAGCCTGACTCAAGGTCGCGGCACTTACACCATGGAGCCGTCCCACTACGCGGAGGTCCCGGAAAACATAGCCCGGACCGTCCTTCCGGGCGATACCACGGTCAGGGCGGCCTGACTGAGATCAACCCAACAGGGGGTTAGAGAGCGATGGCCAAGGCAAAGTTTGAGCGAACGAAGCCGCATGTAAACATAGGCACGATCGGGCATGTAGATCACGGCAAGACGACGCTGACGGCGGCGATCACGCACCTGTTGTCGACGGTGGGCATGGCGGACGAGCTGGCCTACGAGCAGATCGACTCGGCTCCGGAGGAGAAGGAGCGGGGTTTGACGATTCAGATCTTCCACGCCGAGTACGAGACAGAGAAGCGCCACTATGCGCACGTGGACTGCCCGGGGCATGCGGACTACATCAAGAACATGATCACGGGGGCGGCGCAGATGGATGGGGCGGTGCTGGTGGTGTCGGCGGCGGACGGGCCGATGCCCCAGACGCGGGAGCACATCCTGCTGGCTCGCCAGGTGAACGTGCCTTCCATCGTGGTGTTTCTCAACAAGGTGGATATGCTGGACGACCCGGAGCTGTTGGAGCTGGTGGAGATCGAGGTGCGGGACTTGTTGAGCAAGTACGAGTTCCCGGGGGACGACATTCCGGTGGTGGCTGGCAGTGCGGTGAAGGCGCTGGAATGCGGCTGTGCGAAGCGGGAGTGCGAGCACTGCGGGCCGATCTGGAAGCTGCTGGATGCCATTGACGAGTACATCCCCACCCCGGAGCGAGCCCTCGACCAGCCCTTCCTGATGGCGATCGAGGACGTGTTCACCATCACCGGACGAGGGACGGTGGTGACGGGAAGGGTGGAGCGTGGAGTGGTGAAGGTGGGGGATGAAGTGGAGTTGGTGGGGCTGCATGCGGAATCCACCAAGACGGTGGCGACCGGAGTGGAGATGTTCCGGAAGTTGCTGGATCAGGGGCAGGCCGGAGACAACATCGGGGTGCTTCTGCGGGGCATCGACCGGGAGGACGTGGAGCGAGGCCAAGTGCTGGCCAAGCCCGGCAGCATCACCCCTCACACTAAGTTTGAGAGCGAGGTCTACGTCCTGAGCCAGGCGGAAGGGGGACGGCACAAGGCCTTCTTCACCGGATACCGGCCCCAGTTCTACTTCCGCACCACGGATGTGACCGGCTCCATCGCCCTGCCCGAAGGCCGAGAGATGGTGATGCCCGGAGACAACGTCACCATGACGGTGGAGCTGATCCAGCCGATTGCCATGGAAGAAGGCCTGCGCTTCGCCATCCGCGAAGGCGGCCGTACCGTCGGCGCCGGCGTCGTCGCTAAGGTTATTGAGTAG
>CAZWRO010000071.1:0-9703 GCA_964635365.1 uncultured bacterium
CCGGTGAACTGGACTAATCCCAGCACGGTGGACCGTTTCCTGGATCATGTGATGGCGACGCAGTATCAGTTCTTCGCCTTCTCTCATAGTGCGGAGGAGATGCTTGCGGTTGGCAAGGCGCTGGGGCCGGACCTGCTGGCTCCCGGGATCGGGCTGTCGGTGTTGTTGGCCGCGATTGGGCTGCCGCTGATGGTCTGGGGTTGGGTTGGTTGGTCGCGCCGACAGCCGGTCACGGCGATCTCTCTGGCGGCGGGAGTGGGGCTGCTGTGTTTCTGGGTGTTGCAGTGGGGGGAGACGTCGGATCTGAAGGTCTTCTTTCTGCCGCTCGGGGCGGTGGTTTCGGTGTGTGGCGCGCTGGGGCTGGCGCGTGTGGGGAAGCTGGCGCCGTCGGGGCAGGCCGGTCGCCTGCTGATCGTGGCACTGGGGGTGGTGCTGTGCGGCGGGTTGGTGCGGGCGAACTGGGAACGGTCGGACGTGAGCGATGTGTGGAGCCACCGGGATAGGTGGGTGGCGATGCTCTCGCAGCTCGAACCGGACGCGGTCTTCGTCTCGGACTTCGATGTGCCGAGCTTCGTTACGCTCTATCTTCAGAACGTGGAGGGGCTGAAGGAAAACGTGACGCTGGTGCGCTCGACCCGGGTGCAGGATGATTGGTACGTGGACTCCCTCGGGGATGGCGAGGTGCGGGCGGCGATTCGAGAGGTGGTGCCGCAGGCGGCGGCCGGGGCTTCTGAGATTCACGAGCAAACGGCGTTGTTGTCGTACTTGCTGGCGAGGAGGTTGGGCGCCGGGAGACACGTCTACGCGCTGCATGGGCCGATGATGATTCAGACGCCAGAGCCACCTTACTTCGTCGGGCGAAGTGAGGACCTGGTGGAGGTGTGCTTCGAGGAACCGGACATGTTGCGCGCCCAGAGGGAAGAGGGGCCGCTGACGGAGTTCTCCGGTGGAGTGACGTTGACGGGCTTTGAGTGGGATAAGGAGGAGGTGACGACGGGGGAGGTTGTGGGGTTCACGGCGAGGTGGCGGGTTGGCTCGACCCCGTCGTTGGGGGCGCAGTTTGCGATTGGCCTGGCTCCGGAGGCGGTAGAGCCGGAGCAGTTCGCGGGGACCTTGCGCGAGAAGGGAAGATTCGTGCAGGCGTTTCCATTGCTTCATGGTCTGCGCGGCCTGGCTCCGACGCCGGAGGGCTCGGTATACGAGCAGCGCGGGGTAGTGATCATCCCGAGCAATGCGCCGGGTGGTGCGTATCGAACTGCGATGGGTTTCTCGCAGGCGATGCCGCCGGAATACCAGGGGTGGACGGAGACGGGGTCGCTGCAAGTGACGGCGGGGCCACGGCCGAGGAATGGGCCATGAGAGCGCTGCTGCTGGTGCTGGTGGTGCTGTGCTCGTCGGCAAACGCACTCGCAGCCGAGTGCGAGGGAGCAACGGAGGGACAATCCGAAGCGATGGCGGCGGTGGATGTGGCGGTTACGACGGCGGTATCGGTGGAGCTGCTGAAGCGGACCTTCAAGGAGCCGCGGCCGGAAGGAAGCACCTCCAGCGGATACGCTTTTCCCAGCGGCGATGCCACACTGGCGTTCGCGCTGGCGAGAGTGGCGGACGAGCATCATCCCAAGCAGCGGACGCTGTGGTATCTGATCGCCGCCGGGGTGGCCTGGTCGCGCGTGGCGGAGAATGCGCATGATTGGGAGGATGTGATCGCGGGGGCGGCGCTGGGGAACTACATTGGGCAGCAGTCGCTGAGCCGTGGCGGTGTTCTCATCCGGCGGTGGGAGTGGTAGACGGGCAGTGGTGCGCCTCCGGAGGGGGTCGCGGTGCTCCCTTGGAGGCAGTCGCCGCGCATCGGGTCAATCTTGACGCCGGGGGAGGGGCATGCTACCATCAAACTAGGTCGCGAGCGCGAACTCGCGGCTGTAGTTGTCTGATAGGACGGGTGCCCGAGCTGGCCAAAGGGAGTAGACTGTAAATCTACCGGCGATGCCTACGGAGGTTCGAATCCTCCCCCGTCCACCATCGGGAATTGGCGGATCGCGGTGAGTTGTTCGGCCCGCCGCAGCGCACCGGGCCCACATAGCTCAGGTGGCAGAGCGTGTCCTTGGTAAGGACAAGGTCCCCGGTTCGAATCCGGGTGTGGGCTCCACTTCTTTCTCCCCCCACTTTAGCGCAGCCTTTGCCGCACCAGTTCTGTGTCTCGCGGCGCTACTGTGGAGGATCCTCTCCGCGGTGCCGGCGGAGGGCTTCCGCGGCCGCGGTATTTCCCTGGGCCTCGGCATAGTCGAGGGAAGTGAGGCCGCTGGTGCTGGGGATGGCGGGGTCGGCGCCCGCGGCTAGAAGGAGTTCAACGGCCGGGGCGCTTCCGGCCAGAGCGGCGGCATGCAGAGCCGTGCGGCCGTTGCTGTCTCGCGCGTTGGCGTCCGCTCCTTCGGCGAGCAGGAGGTGCATGGCCTCCACATCGCGCACCCAGGTAGCGGCCTGCAGAGGGGTGCGGCCGCGGCTGTCGCGGGCGTCCAGGTCAGCCCCGCTGGCCAGCAGGAGCTGCATTAGTCCGGTGTGACCGGCGAAGGCGGCTTCGTGGAGCGGCGTCCAGCGCAGGCCGGCATCACCGGCCGCGTTTACGTCGGCGCCGTTGGCCAGCAACAGTTCGGCGATATCGGCGTGACCGGCGAAGGCGGCTTCGTGTAAGGGCGTCCATCCGAACGTGGTTTCATCCATCGCGTTTACGTCGGCGCCCTTGGCCAGCAAGGCCGCGGCGACCTGAGTGCGGCCCGTCAGGGCGGCTCGGTGGAGCGGGGTGTGATCCTGCCAGGTCACCTTGGCGAGGGCGCGGGGGTAGAGCACGGCGGCGACGACGAGCAAGAGGAAGCCGACGATGAGAGTCCTGGTCTGCCGCTTGCTCATGTGGATTCCTTCCCGGCGGGTCGCTTGCGTTTTCCGGGAGGCTCGCCTGTAGGCTCCGCGCTTTGCTCGGAGGGTACTGCCATAAGCCAACGCAAGGAGAGGGCGAGGGCCCCGTAGAGGGCGGCGGCCGCCAGCAGACAGATGTTGAAGCCGAAGAGCTTGGCGCCGGCGGCGGCGAGCGCGCTGCCGGCAACGGACATGAGGCCGTTGATCCCCCACATCCAAGGAATCTCGCCCTGGTGGGCGACGGACATTAGGCGGAGGCCGCTTGGGAAGGGAATGCCGAGGGCGATTCCGAGAGGCAAGAGCAGCATGCCGAGTACCAACAGGCGTCCGGTCAGCGGCCAGGGCAGGAAGAGGTTCAGGAAATGGGAGAGGGATAGCGCATAGAGGAGTCCGAGGAAGGCGATGGAGAGACCGGCCAGGGCCACCCCCTGCGGCAGGTATTCGAGCGGCCACCGTTGGCTGATTCGGCTGCCGACGCTGGCGCCGATGAGGAGGTAGAACAGGATTGCTGCGAGGCTGACGGTGGGATGGCCGAGGAAGAGGATGAACTTCTGGATGAGGGGGATCTCCACGAGCATGAAGCCGACGCCCAGAGCGGAGAAGTACAGGAGCCAGCGTTGGACTTCCGGCTCTCTGCGGTAGCGGGTGCCGGTGAGTGCCAGGCTGAACAGGAGGCCCGCGCCGATGCTTCCGAGGAGCAGCCATTTCAGCGCTCCAGGGACACCGGCCGAGAGATCGAGGAAGAACGGGTGGTCGTCGGTGGCCGGCCTGAGGTCGATCTGAAGCTCTCCGTCCGAGAGGCCTGCGGCGAACACGTCGTCCGGGGTCAGTTCGCCGCGGGAGACATGATCCAGGAGAGGGTTGCCGCCCAGTCCGGGGATGAATACGGGCTCGGCCAAGCCGGCCTCTATGGCCCGCGTCGCGGGAAGGATATCGGCCGGGGTGAGGGGTGATTTCTTCCAGATCAGGAGATAGCGATAGGGTGATTCGGAGGTTTCCGCGTTGGGGATCGAGAGGGCGAGAAGGTGCTGGCAGGCCTGTGTCGGCTCGACGTCCTGATCGCCCATGACGGCGATGGCGGTGAAGGCGCCGCGCAAGAGCAGGTGCTCCGATTGGGTGACCAAGGTGTAGCGGCCATCGGGAGTGAGGTGCCCGAAGTAATCGGCGAAGGCCTCCTGGGTGTGGATGTAGGACTCGACAAGGGCATGGCCGACATTGCCGGTGGTGGCGGTCTGGGTGAGGGAGCAGGCTATGAGATCGTATCGCTGGCTTGAGCGGCGAACGAAGCTGCGGCCATCTTCGACGGTGACGGTTACGCCAGGGTAGTGATAGAGGTCGCCATTGATGTGCTGGTAGCGGTCCATCATGCGGACCGCGGAGGCGTTGATCTCTACGCCGTCCATCACCTCGAAGCCGGCGAGAGCGCCCCAGAGGAAGTCGAGGCCGGCCCCCGGCCCCACAGAAAGCATGGTGCTGTTCGGGAGCATGTCGAAGGCGACGTAAGGCAGCCAGGTGCGAAGGTAGGAGATCTGCTCCAGGTCGCCCTTGAACGGCATCATGAGGGAGGGGGTGTCGGCATCGGTGAAGATCTGAAGGCTGTAGACGCCGTCATTCGGGAGGTCGTAGCGGACGAGGTCGGTGCGAGCGTAGGCCGACCATTCGGTATCAAGGATGCGGGCGGTCATGTGTCGATCGCCGAGAACGGTCAGCATGAGCTTTGCCACATCGGGCGGGGCCGAGGGCAGGGGGCGAATGCGCAGGAAGCCGCTTTGCACGCTGAGCGGCCAGCAAGCGAGCAAGAGCACGAAGGTGACAAGGGCCGCGATGAGCAGGCCGCGCCTGGCGCGATAGACGGCCCAGGTGGAGGCGCCCAAGGCGGCCAGGGCGCCGAGCAGGAAGACGAGGTTGAGGGCCCCCGTCAGGCCGATGAGGGGGACGACGAGGATGGCGGCGAGGGCGGCGCCGCCGAGGTCGGCCTGGTAGAGGCGGCCGCTTTCCGCGGCGCGTTGTCGGAACACCTCGGCGAGAAAGGCTCCGGCGAAGGTGAAGGGGAGCAGAGGGATGACGGCGCACCAGAGGTGGGCCGCGAGCAGGGAAGGTGCGCCGAAGAGGAGGATGATGCCGGTGGGTATGAGGAGGGCGAAGCCGAGGGCGGCCCAGCCGGCTTCACGGGGATCCGACTTGCGGCGCAGCCCCAGTAGATGCCAGGCGAAGCCGCCCAGGCCCAGGCCGCAAACTGCTCCGGAGACCGTGAGGAAGGCGTAGTGGTAGCTGAAGAGCACGGAGAAAATGCGGGTGATGCTGACCTCGAAGGCCAGCACGGTGAACGAGATGAGGAAGACGCTCGCGAGAATGGCCCAACGACGCGGCCCACTGAGTTCATTCATGTATGGCACCTATCGGGCGAGCATTTCCCAGACTGAGTGCGGGTGCTGGGCCGCTCCTGCTAAATGGTAGGCCACCGGGCAAACTATGTCAATGGCGGCGCCGGCCCCGGGGGAGAGCACGACAGGGTGCGGGGTTGCTTCGAATCAATGCTGGGCTGCAGGCTCACAGGGCGGGAGCTTCTTGTCGACGGGGATCTCGCGCAGGCGGGCGTAGCGGGGGATACCATTCTCGATGGGGGTGGACACCTCGCCTTGGATGAGGGGTTGGGCGTAATCGAGGAAGTCCTGGGTGACATCATTGCCGGCCTCGTTCAGCCAGGCGCGGGGGAGGGGCCTCTCTTCGTTAGCGACGACCTCGAGGTCGGTGAGCGCGAGCGCGCACTGGTAGGGGGAGTTGCTCTTGCGAGCGAGGCTCACCATCTTTCCGGTTTGGCCGCGGAGGGCGGACTGGACGGCGAAGAGCCCGAGCTGATAGGCTTCGTCGCGATCGGTGAGGGAGGCGAAGTGCATGGCCACGCGCTCGGCCGGGCCCATTCGGACGAGACGTGTCTTCAGGTTGAGGTCATTGCGGATGAGGCCTTCCAGGAAGAGGCCGGCGCCGCCGAGCTGGACGTGCCCGAACACGTCTTTGGCGAAGGCCCCCTCTTGCGTGGCGAGGTAGCGACCCGCCTCGTCCTTCGTGCCTACAGAGACGGCGATGAAGCACCAGCCATACTTGGCGTGAGCCTCCCGGACATCGTTTAGGAACTGCTGACGATTCCAGGGCGCCTCGGGGAGGTAGATGAGATTGGGGGCGTCGCCCTCCTTGCGCCGCGCGAGGGAGGCGGAGGCGGCCATCCATCCGGCGTTGCGTCCCATGATCTCCATCACGACTACTGGGTCGGTGAGGTGAACGGCCTCCATGTCCAGACCGACTCCCAGGGCGATGGCGGCGATGTGCTTGGCGACGCTGCCGTAGCCGGGGCAGTGGTCGGTTCCGGCGAGATCGTTGTCAACCGTTTTCGGAACCCCGATCACTCGCAGATCGTAGCCTTTGGCGGCGGCATGGGAGGATACCTTGTGCATGGTGTCCATCGAGTCGTTGCCGCCGGCGCCGAAGAAGTAGCGGATGTCATGGGCTTCGCAGACCCGGAGGATGCGGTCGAGTTCGGCGATGGAGTCTGCGGGGGAAGGGAGTCGGTGGCGGATGGAGCCCAAGGCGGCCGCCGGGGTGCACTTCAAGAGATCGATCTCGTCGGGGTCCTCCGCTTGGAGGTCGATCAGGTCTTCGTTGAGCACCCCCAGAATGCCGTGCCGCGCGCCGTAGACCTCGCCTATCTCCGGATGGCGCATCGCTTCCTGGATGACGCCACAGAGGCTGGAGTTGATGACCGCGGTGGGGCCGCCAGACTGTGCTATTAGGCAGTTGCCGTGCAGGGCGTTCATGCCGTTCTCCCGCTGACTGGTCGCGAGGTGCGCTCTTGCTTGCTGCTTGCGTATTCTGCGCGCGGCGGGACAGGTGTGTTAACCTGTCCCGCCCGGGATGGTTGATTCGTCGCGGCGGAGCCCGGCGCTAGGCCGAGTAGACGACGTTCCCCCCGATGATGGTCTTCGCTACGTTCAACTGCGGGGTCAGGATCACGATGTCGGCGTCCTTGCCCGGCTCCAGGCTGCCCTTTCGGTCGGCGACGCCAATGGAGCGCGCGGGGGTGAGGGTGGCCATTTGGAGGCACTCGGCCAGCGGCCGACCGGTGAAGTCGCGCACGTTGCGGACAGCTTGGTCGAAGGTGAGGCAGCTTCCGGCCAGGGTCCCGTCCGGCAAGCGCACGGCGCCATCTTGGACGACGACCTTCTGGCCGCCCAACTCGTATTCGCCGTCCGGCATGCCGGCGCCGCTGATGGCGTCGGTGATGAGGAGCGCCTTGTCCGGGCCCTTGAGGCGGACGATCATGTCGACGATGGCCGGGTGGAGGTGAACGCCGTCGGCGATGAACTCGGCGTAGATCTCGTCGAGCAGGAGCACTGCGCCGACGGTGCCGGGCTTGCGGTGATGGAGGCCCTGCATCTGGTTGAAGGTGTGGGTGGCCTGATTGACTCCCTGCTTCACGGCTTCGACCATTTGCTCGTAGGTGGCGGAGGAGTGGCCGACCACGGCCGACGCACCGCGCGCGCGGGCGAAGCCGATCAGGTCTTTGTTCTCCTCGATTTCGGGGGCGAGGGTGATGAGCTTGATGTTGCCGAGTGAGAAGAAGTCCTGGTAGTCGCCGACGGCGGCGGTTCTGACGTGTTCCTTGGGCTGCGCGCCTTTCATGGAGACGTCGATATAGGGGCCTTCGAGGTGGACGCCCAGGGGCTGTGCGCCGTCGATCGGGTGCTGCTGACAATCGTGGACGGCGCGCACGGAGGTCATGATTGCCTCCGCGCCAACGGTTAGGGTGGTGGGGCAGAACGACGTGACGCCGCGGGTAGCGAAAAACTTCGCCATTCCCTCGATGGCCTCCCGCGTTCCGTCCATGGTGTCGTAGCCGGCGCTCCCGTGGACATGGACATCGATGTATCCGGGCGCGACGATGTGATCTTCGGCATCTATGGTCTCGGCGACGTCGCCGCGTGCAAGTCCGGGACCGACGGCAACAACCTTGCCGTCTTCGATGAGGACATCCGCCTGCTCGAAGGAGTCAAGCGGGGTGACGACTTTACCACCTCGTATCGCAACTAGCACTACAGAATCCTTTCTCGCCTCCGCGGGGCGCGTCGGCGGGCCGGTCAAGAGCTACACGATGGCCTCGATCAGCTTTTCTCTCTCATAAGATATGGCCTCCGTCTCGAGGCCTCGTATGGACACGGTCTCGACTGCGAGCATCGCCTTCTGGACCACCTCCATCCCGCGCGCCCTCAGGCGCGCGAGGTCGTCGTCGGAGACGGTGATGGGTCCGGTCGGCGTACGGTGAAGGAGCACTTGCTTCACTTCCAGCGGAATGCCCTGCCCGCGCATCATCTCGTGGACTCTCTCGGAGGTGTCGGAGGGATCGTTGATGACCATTCGGTCGATGACCTGCTCGGCCTTGATGTTTCGGCCGGTGGTGTGGTACAGGGCCTGCTCGATGCTGCGCAGGTAGTCGTCGACGGTGTAGCCGGCAGTAAGCAGGAGATTAACGGGATTGCAGATTAAGACGACGCGAACGCCGCGCTTCCTGGCGGCCTGCAACTCCTCCCGGAGTCCGGCGAGGACGAAGAAGGTGTAGGTGCTCTCGTGCGCGTTTCCGGGCGGGATGATGATGGCGCCGTTGGGCTTGAGAGCGCGTATGAGTTCGATCAGGAAGGGATTGATGCGCGGGGAGAGAGGTCGAATTTCTTTGAAGACCCAGTCGTTGTCGAACGGCTGGGTGGTTGGGCCGTGCTCGACTTCAGCCGGATACCAGTCGATCACTCTTGCGGCGGCGAGCTTCTGCGCTTCGGCCTCTTTGGACTCGGGGGGCGCCTCCGGTAGCATGAAGTTGGGCACCATGTCGCCGTAGGCGAGTCCGTGGGGGCCGTCGCCCTTGGCGAGGAGGACGCGGTTGATGCCGCCGACGACGGTGCGGCCGCCGGCGTGTTTGGTCACGAGGGTGGCTTTGTCTAGGGACATGGGCACGACGAGTCCCCGCGGGTCGGCCTTCATGGCGCGCTCGAGCAGGTGGGAGCCGCGCAGGTACTGGTCTTCGTCGATGGAGGGCAGGCCCTTCCGGTAGGCCCCGACGTGAACCATGACGCCGACGTGCAGAAGGTTCTGGAGGCTGGCGCCGGCGAGCGTGGTGATTCCAGGATCAATGAGCTCGCGTTGGACGGATTTGCCGATCTGGGTGAGGAAAGGCTTGAACTCATCCAGCACGGCGCGATCGGACTCGGGCCGGCCTGGGACCGCCGCTTCCAGCACCTCGAGGAAGAGCGCGTCGGCTGACCGGCCGCGGGTGTCCTTGGGCAAGCGGCTGTTGGTGACGGAGTAGAGGGCCGGAGGGGCGAAGCCGCCGCCGAGCAAGTTCATGGTATCGCCCGGGATGATGGGCCAGTAGCCGAGGTGGCGGTAGAGGTCCCAGCGAACGCGCGCCGAGTGACCCCCTTCGTCTATGGGGTTGGCGACGCCGGCCACGGAGTAGCCCTTGGCGAGGAGGGCGGCGGATACTGCCGCGGCGCCGTGGCCTCCACCCGGGCAGATGAAGTCGCATCCGCCGCGGGAGCGATACTCGCGGCGGACCTCTTCGGCCGAGGGCACAGACAGAGCTTGGGATGTCGGTGACATGGCTGCGCGTTCCAACTCCCACGGGTGCAAGATGCCCGACCAGGCTCACGGAAGACTCCGGAACCGTGGAACAGTAGTGTTTCTCCGCGGCTTAGGCAAATCCTCTGCGGAAGTCTGGCGCGGAGCGGAGGTCCGCGGGACAGTGCCT
>CAZWRO010000072.1:0-3730 GCA_964635365.1 uncultured bacterium
GCGCTGATGTACGAGTGGACCAAGCATCCCGATGGCACGGTCACCGCCGTGGACGGCAACCAGGTGCTGGCGTTCGGCCATGACATGTTCGGCACGGGAGGGAGCAACTACCCGATGGCCGTCGGCCGGGTGCAGACGGTCGTGCCGAGCCTGATGCATTCGTTCCGAATGAGCACGCCCGAGAGGATCGTGGGGCGGATCGTGCAGGACCGCGAGACGGCGATTCTCGGCCGCCTGGGCGAGGAGGCGCCGACGTTCCCGTGCACCGTTCGCGTGAAGGGCGACCGCGAGGTCGTCTTCAACTACCGAGCGGCGGGGCACTGGGAGACCGCGCCGATGCTGGCCACCTATGCGGCGGCGCTCAGCGCGACGCGCTGGGAGGGCTCCGGCGAACTGATCACCATGAAGGCCACCTCGCGCATCCGCTGTGCGATATGCTCCGGCAGCCCCAGGCTATACGACCGGCCCCGGAGGTTCTTCGGCGCGCCCCTCTCCGTCCACGACACCGGCGCGAGACCCGGTGACGCGCCCACGGCCACCTCGATCTCCCCGCCCCCCTTGGGGTAGAAGCCCCGGCGCTCCACCCACACCTCCACCCGCGGCCCCACCTCGGCCAGCGCCGGAGCGAACACCTCCCGCAGGTAATCTATCGGTGGAGCGAAGGGAACATCCGTCCCGCCTATCAGCGTCACGCGCGAGTCCGTGCCCGCGTGAGCCAGCGCCGGCAGCAGGCACTGAAGCACCAGCGTCAGGCTGCCCGCCGTGCCCACATCGATTCGCCACTCGCGTCCGCCGACGATCGCGCCGGGACGAAACTCGATCTCCTGCGACCCGATCTCCGCACCCAGCAGCTCGGCCCCGCAGGCCTCCGCCGCGACCCTCACCGCCGTCAAGTGCTGGGGTCGCAGGCCCGGCCGCGGCCTCGCCCCTCGGATGTTCGTCACCCGCACCGCTCGCCCCGAAACCGCGGACAGCGCCACCGCATTCCGCAGCATCTGGCCCCCACCCTCACAGCCGTCTATCGCAACGAGATCGTTCATATCAGGAATGATACGTGGGGCAGGAGCTTGCCTCCTGCCTCCTGTCTTCGTAGCAGCGACATTCTTGTCGCGACCTGCCACCTCGTAGGAGCGACATTCCTGTCGCGACCCCCCACCCATCTCCGGCTAGAACACGCCTCGCCTCCTCCTCACAACCCCGCCAAAAGCTCCTTCGCCTGCCCCACCGCCTCCCCGAACGCGTCGATCCCGCGGTTCAGGTCCTCCTCCGAAATCGTCAACGCCGGCTCGATGCGGATGACCTCGGGATTGTTCAGCGTATAGGCCGCGATCACGCGCCGCTGCGCCAGCCCCGCGATCACCAACCCCGCGATATCGGCGTCCGTGAACTGCACCCCGATCAGCAGCCCGCGCCCGCGCACCTCCGAGATCATATCCGGATAGGCCTGCTGAAGCTCGACCGCGCGCGCCAACGCCTGCTCTCCCACCCGCGCCGCCCGTGCCGGCAGCTCCCTGTCCCGAATCTCCTTCAGCCCCGCCAGCCCCGCCGCGCAGGCCAGCGGGTTCCCGCCCAGCGTCGAGGAATGCAGCAGCGGATTCTTCTCCAGCGAGGCCCAAATCGTCGCCGTGCTCGCGAACGCCCCCAGCGGCATCACGCCCCCGCCCAGCGCCTTCGCCAGGCACACGATGTCCGGCGCAACGCCCGACTGCTCGCACGCGAAAAGGGTTCCCGTCCGGCCCAGCCCCGTCTGCACCTCGTCCGCAATCAGCAGCGCCCCCGCGCCGTCGCAGATCTCCCGCGCCGCCGGCAGATAATCCTCGGGCGGAATAATCACCCCGCCCTCCCCCTGAATCGGCTCCACGATCACCGCCGCGGTCTCCGAGTCCACCGCCTCCGCCAGCGCCTTCCGGTCGCCGAATGGCACGTGACTCACCCCCGGCATCAGGGGAGCGAACGGCGTCCGGTAAACATCACGCCCCGAGGCGCTCAGCGACCCCAGCGTCTTCCCGTGGAATCCCCCCTCCGTGGCCACAATGCCGGGCCGCTCAGTGTAGAGTCGCGCCAGCTTCAGCGCCCCCTCCACCGCCTCCGTTCCGCTGTTGCAGAAGAAGCACTTCGCGATCTCCCCCGGCAGCGCCTCCGCCAGCACGCGCGCCAGATCGGCGGCCGGCTTGCTGAACAGCACCCGCGAGGAAAGCGGCATCAGGTCCAGTTGCCGCTTCACCGCCTCCACCACCGCCGCCGGACGGTGCCCCAAGGCCAGCGTCCCGAACCCGGCCAGCAGGTCCAGATACTCCCGCCCCTCGCTGTCCCAGATCCGCGACCCCTCGGCCTTCCACTCCACCGCCTCGAAGCCCATGAACTTGAACAGCGAGGTCAGCCCCGCGTTCACGTGGCGCTCATAGTCCTTGATGACCGCCGCTACGTCCACCGCCTCGCGGTTCTGTTCGCTACTCACCCGCCGCCTCCGCGGGGCCACTCGCCGAGAACGACTCCGACCAGTCCCGCCCCCCGGCCAGGTCGAGCTGCGCAACCGCCAGGTTCAGCCCGAACAACGCCCCGTTCAGCCGCGTCTTCGCACCTTCCAAAGCGGCCTCCGCGTCCAGAATCTCCACGCTCGTCCCGACGCCCTCCTGGTAGCGCAAGGTAGCAATCCGGTGCGCCTCCTGCGCCTGCGCCGCCTCCTTCTGCGCCGCCGCCACCTGAGCGCGCGCCGCCGCCACCAGCAGGTAGGCGCTCCTCACCTCCAGCTCGACCTGCTGCTCCAGGCTTTCCACCTGCCGCTGGGCCCCGCTCCGTTCCGCCTCCGCGGTCTGAATCTCGCCCGCCACCTCGCCTCCGTTGAAGAGGCTCCAGGTCGCCGACAGGGCGACGAACCCGCTGTTCTGCGCCACCACAAGGTCCGCGCCCGGAGACCCAAAGTCATCGCCCGATAGCGTCGTCTTCTCCCTCAGAGTATACGACGCTATCGCCGAGATTGCGGGATGCCTGCGCGCTCTCGCCACTCCCACCAACGCGTCCGCCGCGGCCACCTGCGCCCGCGCCGCCACCACATCCCCCCGCTCGACCAGCGCCTCCTGTATCAGCGTCGCCATGTCCGTCGCCGTTGCCGCCACCGCAAGCGGCGTCACCAGCTCCGTATCCTCCGGAACCGTCACCCCCAGCACCGCCGACAGCGCCGCCCACGCGATGTCCCGCTCCGCGCCGGCCGATATCAGCCCTTGCTCCACCCGCGCCCCGCGCGCCTCGGCCGCCAGCACGTCGAACTGCGGAGCCACCCCGGCCTGAAACCGCAGCCGCGCCACTCGCAGGTGCTCCTGCGCAGAGGCCATCACCTCTTCCGCCACGCGCACGCCCTGCTCGGTGGTCAACACCAGGTAATAGCTCTGCCGCACCGCGAACGCGATCTCCTGCTGCGTCCGGCGATGCCCTCCGCGAGACCCAAGGAGATACCCCCTCGCCGCCGCGATGGCCCGCTCGACGCTCCCCCCCGTGTACAGCGGCTGAGAAATCGTGATGCTCGTCGCCCAACTGCTGTCCGTGCTCTGGAACGAGAAATCCGGCAGGTCCACCGGGGTCGTGCGGGTGGCCTCGACGTTCAACCTTGGCATCGCCCGAGAGGTGGCTTGCATCACCACTCCCTCGCTGGCCAAGACGCCCTGCGCCGCGGCCCCGACCTGAGGATTGTATTCCAGCGCGATCTCAATCGCCTCTTCCAGGGTCAGCACCG
>CAZWRO010000072.1:3830-9614 GCA_964635365.1 uncultured bacterium
CGCCCACCCCGGCGCGCAGGCCAAGGTCATTGCCAACATCACCGCCACCAACGTTGCCAGCTCGAATCCGCGACGCACACTAGCCATAAACATCGCTTTGCTCTCCTTGAAACCATCAGACGCACGCCGCGCGCGCGCGTCGCTAGGCCATTCTCCGGACTCCTTGGCGTTCCTGCCCACGTACAGGCACTGGTAGGACCCCCGGCCCCAGGCGCCGAAGCGTCAACTCGTGAAAGAGCCGCTCGCAATAAACCTGGGCGACCGGGTCGAGATGCGCAAGCCCCACGCTTGTGGGGCCAATCGCTGGACCGTCCTCCGCACCGGAATCGACATCCGCCTCCAGTGCGATCAATGCCGCCGAACCGTGCTCCTGCCCCGCACCCAATTCGCCCGCGCGGTGCGCGCCATCTCTCCCGCCGAGACCTCGGACGAAAGCGACCCCGCCGGCCGCCCCGAGGCCTAGCCGAGCGCGCGCTGCTTCTTCGTATAGGCGACCAGCCCTCCGGCCGCCACGATATCCTGCAAGAACTCCGGGAACGGCTCCGCCTGATACTCCCGGCCCTGCGTCACATTCTCCACGCGGCCGCTTCCCAAATCGATGCTCAGCTCGTCGCCGCTCTTCGCCTCGGCCGCCGCCTCCGGGCACACCAGCACCGGCAGCCCGACGTTGATCGCGTTCCGGAAGAAGATCCGCGCGAAGCTCCCCGCGATCACGCAGCCTATCCCCGCCCCCTTGATCGCCAGCGGCGCGTGCTCCCGCGAGCTCCCGCACCCGAAGTTCCCCCCCGCCACCATGATGTCGCCCTTCTGCACCTTCGCCACGAACCCGGCGTCGATGTCCTCCATACAGTGCGAGGCCAGCTCCGCCACCTCCGTCGTCGTCAGATAGCGCGCCGGAATGATCACGTCCGTATTGACGTTCTCCCCGTAACGATGCACCTTCCCTCGCAGCACGCTCATGCTAGCTCCTCCGGTCCGCCGACGCGCCCCAGCACCGCCGAAGCCGCCGCCACCGCCGGCCCCGCCAGATACACCTCGCTCTCCGGATGTCCCATCCGCCCCACGAAGTTCCGATTCGTCGTCGCCACCGCCCGCTCGCCCTTCCCCAGCACTCCCGTGTGCATGCCCAGGCACGGCCCGCAGGTCGGCGTCGTCACCGCGCCCCCGGCCTCCAGGAACACCTCCGCCAGCCCCTCCCGAATCGCCTGGAGCTGCACCCGCGGCGTCGCCGGAATCACGATCAGCCGCACCCCGGGGCTCACCGTCCGGCCCTTCAGCACCTCCGCCGCCATCCGCAGGTCTTCGATGCGCCCGTTCGTGCAGGAGCCGATCACCACCTGGTCGATGGGAGTCTCCTCCACCGCGCTCACCGGCTTCGCATTCTCCGGCAGGTGCGGCGTCGCCACCTGCAGCTCCACCTCCGCGCAGTCGATCTCGACCGTCCCCGCGTACTCCGCCTTCGCGTCGCTCACCACCGCCTCGTACGGCCGCGACGTCACCGTCTTCATAAACGCTTCCGTCACCGCGTCCGGCGCCATGATCCCATTCTTCGCGCCCGCCTCGACCGCCATGTTACACATCGTCATCCGGTCCGACATCGGCAGCGACTCAATCGTCTCGCCGCAGAGCTCCAGCGCCTGATAAGTCGCCCCCGCCACCCCCATCTTCCCGATCATATACAGGATCAGGTCCTTTCCGCCGACCCAGCGCTTCCGCTCCCCGCGGAACACCACCTTGATCGACTCCGGCACCCGCAGCCAGCAGCTCCCGCTCGCCATCGTCGCCGCCAGGTCCGTGCTGCCCACGCCGGTGGCGAACGCCCCCAGCGCGCCATAAGTGCAGGTGTGCGAATCCGCGCCGATCACGCACTCACCCGGCGCCACCAACCCCTCTTCCGGAAGCAGCGCGTGCTCGATGCCTCCCTTCCCCACGTCGAAGAAATGCTCCACCCCCTCCGCCCGCGCGAACTCCCTCATCATGCGGCACTGCTCCGCCGCCTTGATATCCATGTTCGGAGTCCCGTGATCGGCCACCAGCACCACGCGAGAGGCGTCCGCCAGCCCCCTCGCGCCGATCTTCCGAAACTCCTCGATCGCAATCGGAGCCGTCACGTCATTGCCCAACATCAGGTCCACCCGGGCCATCACGAACTGCCCCGGATGCACCTCCTCCCGGCCCGCATGCGCCGCCAGGATCTTCTCTGTGATAGTCTGAGCCATCTTTATCGGGCCTTTCGCTTCACCTTAGCGCGCTGCTTCTTCGTCCGCTTGGCCTTGCCTCGCACCGGCTTCCCCTCCGCGCGAAACACCAGCTTGTTCAGCGCCTGCAGGTAGGCCTTCGCCGACGCCTCGATGATATCCATGCTCGATCCGCGCCCGGTGTACACCGCATCGGACTTATCTCTCACTCGCACCGTCACCTCGCCCAGCGCGTTCGTGCCGCCCGTCACCGAGTTCACCGTATAGTCCACCAGGCTATGCGGCACCTGCACGATCTCAGCCACCGCGCGGTAGACCGCGTCCACGCTGCCGACTCCGCTCGCCACCGCCTGCGAAGCATCTCCGTTCCGCCTCAGCCGCACCGTCGCCGTCGGTATCGTCGTCCCGCCGCTCACCACGTGCAGGTAGTCCAGCGCATAAATCTCCTGCGCCACCCGCAGCTCGTCGGCCACCAACGACTCCAGCTCGTCCTCCGTAACCTCCTTGCGCTGATCGGCCAGCGCCAGGAATCGCTGATAGGTGCTTTCGATCTCCTCCGGAGAAAGCTCGTATCCCAGCTCCGCCAGCCGGTGCCTCACCGCGTGCCGGCCCGACCGGCTCGTCAACACGATCTGGCTCTGCTCCAGCCCAATCTTCTGCGGGCGGATGATCTCGAACGTATCCCGCTGCTTCAACACCCCGTCCACGTGTATCCCCGACGAGTGGGCGAAGGCATTGGCGCCCACTATCGCCTTGTTGGGCTGCACCGGCATCCCGGTCACCTCGCGCACCAGTCGGCTCGTTCGGTAGATCTCTTTGAACCGGATATTGGTCTCGAACTTCCGCTTCAGCTCGCGCCGCGTTTCGAGCGACAGCACCACCTCCTCCAGCGCCGCGTTGCCGGCCCGCTCTCCCAGCCCGTTGATGGTGCACTCCACCTGCGTCGCCCCGTTCATCACGGCCGCCAGCGAATTCGCCGTGGCCAGCCCCAGGTCGTTGTGGCAGTGCACGCTCACCACCGCCTCGCCGATGTTGCGCACCGTCTCCATCAGATGACGAATCAGATCGCCGAACTCCCACGGCATCGCGTAGCCGACCGTGTCCGGGATGTTGATGGTCGTGGCTCCGGCCTCGATGGTCTTCTCCACCACCTCGCACAGGTAGTCGAACTCCGTGCGAGTGGCGTCCATCGGCGAGAACTCGACATCCTCCACCGACTCTCGCGCCCGGCTCACCGAAGCTATCGCCATTCCCAGCACGTGCTCGGCCGACTTGCGCAGAATCCCCTCGCGGTGCTGCGGCGACGTTCCCACGAACGTGTGCAGCCGCACGCGACGGCCGTCCTTGATCGCCTCCACGGTCCGGTCGATGTCCTCCGGACGACATCTCGCCAACCCGCAAATGATCGACCCCTTCACTTGCTTAGCGATCAAGCGCACGGCCTCGAAGTCTCCGGGCGAGGAGTACGGGAACCCCGCCTCGATCACATCCACTCCCAGGCGAGACAACTGCTGCGCAACCTTCAGCTTCTCCTCGGTGCTCATCGACGCGCCGGGGCACTGCTCCGCATCGCGCAGCGTGGTGTCGAAGATCCTGATCTGCGTCTTTCGTCGCCGAGCCTTCTTTGCAGCAGGCATCGCCTTCGGCCTCCTACCCGACAGTCACTCCTCGACCTATTCCCCCAGCCAAGGCATCATCTTCCGCAGCTTCGGACCCACCAGCTCGATCAAGTGCTCCGACTCGCTCTGCCGCAGCCGCGTGAACACCGGCCGGCCGGCCTGGTTCTCCGTGATCCACTCCCGCGCGAACTCGCCGCTCTGAATGTCGGCCAGCAGGTCCTGCATCGCCTCTCGCGCCTCCGCCCCGATCACCTGCGGACCTCGCGTCAGGTCCCCATACTCCGCGGTGTCGCTCACCCGGCGGCGCATCCCCGCGATCCCGTGGGCCTGAATCAAGTCCACGATCAGCTTCAGCTCGTGCAGCACCTCATAGTAGGCGCACTCCGGCTGATAGCCCGCCCCCACCAGCGTCTCGAACCCGGCCTTTATCAGCTCCGTCACGCCACCACAGAGCACCGCCTGCTCCCCAAAGAGATCCGTCTCCGTCTCCTCCTGGAAGCTGGTCCCCAGCACTCCCGCGCGGGTCGCTCCCAACCCCTTCGCGTAGGCGAGAGCGATGTCCATCGCCTTGCCGCTCGCATCCTGGTACACGGCCACCAGCGCCGGCACGCCGCGCCCCTTCTCGAACTCGGTCCGCACCAGCGAGCCCGGGCCCTTCGGCGCCACCATGAAGACATCCACGTTATCCGGCGGAACGATCTGGTTGTAGTGGATGTTGAACCCATGGGCGAACATCAGCGCGTTCCCCTGTTTGAGGTTCGGCGCAATCGCCTCCCGATAGACCGCCGGCTGTACGTGGTCCTGCGTCAGCAGCGCGATCACGTCGGCCGCCTCCGCCGCCTCCGCCGCCGACATCACCGACATCCCATCCGCCTCCGCATTCTTCCAGGCCGGCGTTCCCTCCAGCTCGGCCGCCACCACCTTGATCCCGGTGTCCCGCAGGCACAACGCGTGCGCCCGACCCTGGATACCATAGCCCACGATGGCTACGGTCTTGCGCTTCAGCGCCGTTATCTTCGCATCTCTCTCTCGATACACTTTGCCCATCTCAAGCCTCCTCGCTTCCTCCGCGGTGTATAGACAAATCTGTTAGCAGCTCACCTTTGCATCCCGACGGCCTTCCTGCGTCGCAAGGCCAACCCTATCACCAGCCCCGCCCCTAAACCGATCGCGGCGAACAGGGCCAGGTTAATCAGCAGCCCCTTCACGCTGTCCAGCCCCCACACCCCGATGACCCCGTTGTACATGCGCCACAGCAGCCAGATCGCCGGCCCCGTCGCCCCGCAGAGCAGCCCGATTCCCAGCCCGAGCTTCACTCGCCGCCGCACCAGGCCCACCACCAGGCCCACCATCAGGCCCGCCGCCGGGAGGGCGATGACCAGAATCCCGATCACCCGTTCCGCCTGCTCGACGGTCACCAGCTCTTGCATGTCGGTCATGACACCTTACGCGGTGCGCGGCCCGCGGGAGAGCACGATGCGCCCGGTGCGCATCATCTCCTTGATCCCGTAGCGGCGCAGCAGGGCGATCAGCGCGCCCACCTTCTCCGCGCTGCCCGTCACCTCCACCGTGAACGTGCGATCCGAGATATCCACGATATTGGCGCGGAAGATGCTCACCGTCTGCATGATCTCCGCCCGGTTGCCGGTGTCGGTCGCCACCTTGATGAGAGCCAGCTCGCGGTTGATCACGGCCTCGTCCTGGTGGTCGAGCACCTTGATCACATCGATCAGCTTGTAGAGCTGCTTGCTGATCTGCTCCAGCACCGCGTCCGGCCCCTCCACCACGATGGTCATGCGCGACACGTCCGCGTCCTGCGTCGTGCTTACCGCCAGGCTGTCGATGTTGAAACCCCGCCGCGCGAATAGGCCGGCGGTTCTCGCCAGCACGCCCGGTCGATTGTTAACCAGCACTGAGATCGTGTGTTTCATCTTCGCCCCCTAGTGTCGTGTCCCCGCGATAACTTC
>CAZWRO010000073.1:0-1879 GCA_964635365.1 uncultured bacterium
CCGGGGAGCGAGTTTTCGATCCGCGGGAGGTCTACGGGGAGTGAGCGGGCGGCGTCTCTGCATCGCTATAGATGGGCCCGTGAGCGCGGGGAAGAGCACGATTGCGCGGCTCGTGGCGGGCGAGCTTGGGTATGCCTACGTTGACTCGGGGGCCATGTATCGGGCGCTGGCGTGGGCGGCGCGGGAGGAGGGGGTTTCGCCCGAGGACGTCGCCGGCGTGCGATCTTTGCTGGAAAGCATCGAGATAGAACTGGTCCCGCAGTCGGGCGGCGCGAATAGGGTGAGGGTCAACGGCCGGGAGATCACGGAGGAGATTCGCGCGCCGGAGATCGGGCAGCTCTCCTCGCGGCTGTCGGAGATATCCGGGGTGCGGGAGCGGATGGTGGCGCTCCAGCGGGAGATGGCGCGGGAGGGCGGCGTGGTGATGGAGGGCAGGGATATCCAGACGGTGGTGATGCCTGAAGCGGAGGTGAAGATCTTCCTCACTGCGCCGGCCGAGGAGCGCGCTCGCCGGCGCCATCTGGAGCTGCGAGAGCGCGGCTTCGAGGCCGAGCTTCAGACGGTGCTGGCCGGGATTAAGAAGCGGGATGGGCGGGATTCGAACCGGAAGCACTCGCCGCTGCGGGCCGCGCCGGAGGCGGTGGTGGTGGACTCCGGGGGGCTGAGCATCGAAGAGGTGGTCGCGAGGGTGCTCGCGGTGGTGCGCGAGAAGAGGGCCGCGGCTTCGGGGGCGTAGCACTCGGGGATGAACCAGCGCGCTGGCGCGCCAGTGGCGCCCAGCTACCGCGCCTGCAGGTCGAAGTGGAGGCGCGCCTCCAGGCTTCCCGTCTGACGAGTATTCTCCACCGTCACCTGCACCCGCGCCGATATCGCCTGGTCGTAGTTACCCCTGATGAGTCGGCCGGTGGTGGTGTTGAGGAACTGGGTGGCGGTGAGGGTCGCTCGCAGTTGCCGCAGCGCCAGCCTCACGCGCGCGCCGGTGGGCGAGAGGGAGGCCGGGGCGCCGGAATAGGTGGATTCCGCGTAGCTCGCGATGGTGGCCAAACCTATACCCTCGGTCTCGGTGAAGGATTCCAGCGTGCTGGAGAGGTTGACGTTGATGGGGAGCGTGGGCCCGAGGGGGAGCAGCTGGGAGCTGTGCCGCCAGGTTTCGCCTAGGCCGACGGGGGAGTCCGGAAGCAGCGGCTCGCCGAGGAGCTGGAGGTGCGCCAGATCGAATCCCGGTATGGAGGCCTGGAGGGCCTGCATCAATCCGCCGTTGGGGATGGAGACTTCGCTAATGCGGCCGTTGGGCGCGAGGGTGAAGAGCAGGGGAACTTGTGCGAAGGGCGCGCTGGCGGCGCCGGTCGGCGGGGGCGTGTACTCCCGGCCGTCGGCGTACCAGCGGAGAGTGTTGCCGGCGTAGGAGAAGCGGAAGGTGTGCTGGCCGAGGGTCAGGTTTATGTCGGCCGTGGGGAGGAGGCACTGGAGGCGCGCGCTGCCGTCGGGTCGGACTTCGGAGACGGTGAGGACACAGGTGAGGGTGCCGCGCAGGCCCGCCGGGGAGCGCTCTCCGTCCGGGGCCGTAAGGGCGCCGGATCCGGACAAGGATATCTGGTACTGCATCACGTCGCCGGGAGCGAACTTGAGGGCGAGCGGCACGCCCTCTTGGGCCCCCGCGCAGGTGGCGACGAGCATTGAAATAAGCAGTGCCAACGCGAAGACATGCGCGAGGCGAACCATGCAGGACCTCCCGTAAGATTTTCGTCCTGTAAGCAGGGTCATTTCACCCCAAGACGAGTGCTTCCATCGGCAGGAATCGGTTCGGACGGCGGCCGCGGCACCGGCCACCAGCAATAATGAAATGACCCTGCCTGCAAGACGTCGGGATTGACGTTCG
>CAZWRO010000073.1:1979-9595 GCA_964635365.1 uncultured bacterium
GGCCGTGTGGTATAATTGGCGCGAGAGGTGGGCCTGAGGGTGGCGGGCCGGCCTCATCTTGGTGAGCTCACTTGGTGGGCGGTGGGAGACGAAAATGGGGGAGTCGAAGTGTGTTTTGGTGGTGGACGATCATCCACCGACGTTGCAGTTGATCAGGAGTTCACTGGAGGGACATGGCTTGCGGGTGCGCACCGCGATGAACGGCGCGGCCGCCCTGCTGTCGGTCCACGAGGAGATGCCGGACCTGGTCATCCTCGACGTGATGATGCCGGTTCTGGATGGTTTCCAGACGCTGGATGCTCTGCAGAACAGTGAGGAGACCAAGGATCTCCCGGTGATCATGCTTACGGCGCGGTCTTCGGACCGGGATGTGGCTCAGGGCTGGCGCTCGGGAGTGACGTCGTATCTAACGAAACCGTTTTCGATCGATCAGTTGCTGAAACTGGTGGAGCGGGTACTTGAGGGAATCGCGCAAGGCGTGACTTAGATAGACAATCAGGAATGATCGGCTGGGGCCAGGTTTCGAACGGGTCCGCGCGGAGGTATGTGATCTGCGGGGCAGGAGGCACGTTCGTCATGGACATGAAAAACTGTCCGCACTGCGGTGCTCTTAACTCCACGAAGCGCGAGTACTGCTACGAGTGCGGCGGGATGCTGAGCGGGGAGGTAAAGCCCGAGGACCGGAGTTACGTGGCCACTTGCGCGACGTGCTCTCATGCCGCTGTCTTTCCTCCGCCCGGACATCGGCTGGCGCCGACTGAGGTGTGGTGTATGGAGCGCGAAGAAGCGGTGCCGTCATCGATGGTGGCGGGCGACTGCTTCGAGGAGGCGTTCAGCTGGAAGAGGGAGGATATTCTCGACTGACCCGCAGACTGAGCCTCCCGGCTTTCACGCTGTGCCTCGTGTTCGTCGTCCTTAGCTTCGGGGCGGCAGAGCCTCTGAGCTATTCCCGGCGCGACGTTGCCGGGGTTCGGCTGCACGTCGTCGCGGCCGACCTGAACGATCCCCGCGTGGTCGTCTCCCCGGCCCTGGCCTCTGGTGGTGTGGGCCGCGACGAGAGGTTCTCCCAGTTCATCCAGCGCCTGCGCCCGCAGGCAGCCATCACCGGCACCTACTTCGACAAGGGCACGCGCCGGCCGGTGGGGGACATCGTCATCGACGGTCACCTGGTCCACTTCGGCGGCATGGGAACGGCCATTGCCTTCGGCGAGGAGGGGGTGGACTGCATCCGTCTCCCCAAGAGCCGCCACGTGGATTGGTCGGAGCACAGGGCGGCGGTGGCGGGAGGGCCCCTGCTGGTGTGGGGGGGCTTCGCGAAGCCCTTCCCCGGCGGCGAGGGATTTGGCGACCCCCACGTGTTCGCGCGCTCCGCTCCACGCGCGGCGGTGGGCGTGACGGCCGACAACCACCTGTTGCTGGTGGTTACTGTGACCGGCACTTCGCTGACCAGGCTGGCGGTGGCGATGCGGGACCTGGGAGCGGTCTACGCGCTGAATATGGACGGCGGCGCGTCGACGGGCCTGTGGTATGAGGGGGGCACGATCCGCGCGCCGGGCCGGCGGCTGACGAACGTGCTGTGCGTGTACGTGAGGCCCGAGCCGGTCGGCGAACGGTCGCTGCGCGCGCCTCAGGGGCTGGACTGGCGAGCGGGACATCGACCGCGGACCGTCCTCGCCTTTTCGGCGGAGGGGGTGCGCATATCGGCGCTGCTCCCACGCCAGTGGGAGGGCCGCCAGTCGGTGCGGATCGAGTGCGACGGGCCGCTGCCGGAAGGGCACACCGTGGGCGTGAGATTGGACGAGCGCACTGTGCACCTGGTCGGCACACTGCCCGCGAGCGTGACGCTCGAACTGGACGAGCTGTCGAGCTCCAGGCACAGCCTGTGGATAGGGCTGCTGAATGAGGAAGGGGAGGCTGTCGGCGGAGGGGAGCGAATCTTTCGTGTGGGCGGTCTGCCGTAGGCGGCGAGGCCCGGCGGGTCGAGCCCAGGCGTCGCCTGCGCTTGCGGCGCAAAGCGCACCGATGAGCCCTTGCGAGTCCATGAAGTATCACATCATCACCTATGGCTGCCAGATGAACGAGGCCGACTCCGGCCTGATGGGCGACTTGCTGTCGGCCTGTGGATGGGAGGCGTGCGCGGGCGTGGAGGAGGCGGACCTGATCGTCCTGAACACCTGCTCGGTTCGGGAGAAGCCGGAGCAGAAGGTCTACAGTCGCCTCGGCCGGCTGGCCAAGCTGAAAGAAGCCAATCCCGGCCTGGTGATTGCGGTGGCGGGCTGCATGGCCCAGAGGGAGGGGAAGGAGATTCGGCGGCGCGCTCCTTACGTGAATCTGGTGCTGGGGACGCGGCAGTTCCACCACCTTCCTGAGCTGGTGGAGAGAGTCCGTGCCGGGGAGCGAGGCCTCGTACAGCTCGACGGCGAAGAGGATCCGTCGGCCGCGCGGGGGCGGCCCGAGTCGGAGCAGAGGACGGCGCCGCTGCGCGCGTTCGTCCCCATCATCCGTGGCTGCAGTAACTTCTGCTCCTACTGTATCGTTCCGTACGTGCGCGGGCGGGAGGTCAGCCGGCCGTTGCGCGACATCGTCTGCGAGGTGCGGGGGCTGGCGGACCGCGGCGCGCGGGAGGTGACCCTGCTCGGGCAGAACGTGCTGGCCTACGGGCGCGACCTGGCGGACGGCCCGAGCTTCGCCGATCTGCTGCGGGAAGTCGACGGGATGGAGGGGCTGTGGCGGATTCGCTTCACCACCTGCCATCCCCGAGATGTCACCGATGAACTGGTGGAGGCGATGGCCGGATTGCCCACGGTGTGCGAGCATATTCACCTCCCCATCCAGGCCGGGGCCGACCGGGTGCTCGACGAAATGAGGCGGGGATATACGACGCGGGATTATCTCGACACCGTAGCCCGACTGCGATCGGCTGTAGGGGGCCTGGCGATTACCACCGACATGATGGTGGGGTTTCCCGGCGAGACGGAGGAGGAGTTCGAGGAAAGCCTTCGGCTGTACGAGCGGATCGGGTTCGACGCGGCGTTTATGTTCGCCTACTCGCCCCGGCCCGGAACGGCCGCCGCCGCGCGCGAGGACCAGGTTCCGCGTCGCACCAAGTCGGCCCGGCTCCAGAGGCTGATCGCGCTTCAGAATGGCCTTACCATCGCGCGCAACGAGGCCGAGGTGGGGCGGGAAATGGAGGCGCTCGTGGAGGGGCCGGCGGAGAGGGGGGAGGGGTTGCTGGCGGGGCGGGCGCGGAACAACAAGCTCGTCATCTTCCCCGGCGGGGCCGAACTGGCGGGGTCGCTCGTTAGAGTTAGGTCAACCGAGGCGCATCTCTGGGGGTTTCGCGGCGAAATCGCGGTCTCCTGATCGTCTTGCTCACCACGCTCGCGGGCCGAATTGGCCGCTTCGACCAGGGCATTTCCGGCTTGACAGCCAAACAGATGTGTGCTATTCTGGGGACGCCGGAATTCCTCTTGACATACTATATCTAGTATGGTATATATCTCCGCCACCATAATATAGTGGTCAAGCGCCAATGAAGTGCCCATTCTGCCAACACTCAGATAGCCGAGTTGTGGACTCGCGAACCAGCGACGAACACGCCGTGGTGCGGAGGCGCCGGGAGTGTGTGGAGTGCGGGCGTCGGTTTACGACTTACGAGCGGCCGGGGGAAGTGCGCGTGTTCGTGATCAAGAAGGACGGCCGCCGGGAGCCGTTCGATCGGGCGAAGATCATCGGCGGGATGACGAAGGCCTGCGAGAAGCGGAGCATTGGGCGCGAGCTGATCGAGCAGGCGGTGGACGCGGTCGAAAGGCAAGTGCGAGACGAGTTGGCGGAGGAGGTGCCTTCGCGAGAGATAGGCGAGCTAGTCATGGAGAGGCTGCGCGATTTGGATGAGGTGGCCTACGTTCGTTTCGCCTCGGTTTACAAGGATTTTCGCGACGCCGACTCATTCCTGAAGGAGGTTGAAGGTCTAGTGCGAAAACCCCCTGCGCCGGCCGCCGAGAAGAGTCGTGCGCGGGCGAGCCTCTTCGATTCGCAGGAGTGATCACAGTACAAGAGGAGACACGATTGTGTCGAGCTTGCCGTCTGATCTGCCACTACCCAAGTTCAGCGAAAACGCCCTGACCGTTCTTCGCAAGCGCTACCTGTGCAAGAACGAAGAAGGGCTTCCCACGGAGGAGCCGTGGGAGATGTTCTGGCGCGTTGCCGAGGACGTGGCCTTGGCGAGCCGACGCTACGATCCGGCCGCGGATGTGGAGGCGGTGGCGCGAGAGTTCTACTGCGCAATGGCGGAGCTGCGGTTTCTTCCGAATTCCCCCACTTTGATGAACGCCGGGCGAGAGCTGGAGCAGCTATCCGCGTGCTTCGTGCTTCCGGTCGAAGACTCGATGATCTCCATCTTCGAGACCATCAAGAATACGGCACTCATCCATCAGTCGGGCGGCGGCACTGGCTTCTCCTTTTCTCGACTGAGGCCGAAGGGCGACTTGGTGAAGACCACGGGCGGGATCGCGTCGGGGCCGGTGTCCTTCATGAAGGTGTTCAATGCGGCGACGGAGGCGGTGAAGCAGGGCGGCACTCGGCGCGGCGCGAACATGGCGATCCTGCGCGTCGATCATCCGGACATCGTACAGTTCATCACGGCGAAGAGAGACACTTCGGTGCTGACGAACTTCAACCTATCGGTGGGCATTACCGAGGAGTTCATGCGGGCGGTGGAGGTGGGCGAGGAGTACGATCTGCTGAATCCTCGCACGAAGAAAGTCGTGCGCAGGCTGGCGGCGCGGGAGGTTTTCGACCTGATCGTGGAGGGCGCCTGGGCCACGGGGGAGCCGGGAATCGTATTCTTGGACCGCTTGAACGAGGGGAACCCGACTCCTGCGATCGGGGAGATCGAGTCCACGAATCCGTGTGGGGAGCAACCCCTGCTGCCTTACGAGGCCTGCAACCTGGGGTCCATCAATCTCTCCCGGTTCGTGCACCGCGGGCCCGCGCCCGAGGTGGACTGGGAGGGGCTGGGCGACACCGTGCGCACCGCGGTGCGGTTCCTCGATAACGTGATCGATGTGAACGAGTACCCGCTGGAGAAGATCGGCGAGATGGCGCGCGCCAACCGCAAGATCGGGCTTGGGGTGATGGGGTTCGCCGACATGCTGATTATGCTCGGCATCCCGTACAACTCGGAGGCCGGCCTGCAGATGGCGGCGCGGGTGATAGATTTCATGCATGCGCGCGGCGAAGAGGCTTCGGTCGAGATCGCGCGGGAGCGCGGGGTCTTTCCCAACTTCGAGAAGAGCATTTTCGCGGAGAGCGGGCCGCGGCTGCGCAATGCGACGGTGACGACGATCGCGCCGACGGGAACGCTGTCCATCATCGCCAGCTGCTCCTCGGGCATCGAGCCGCTGTTCGCGGTGGTGTTCACGCGCCGAATACTCGACGGGCAAGAGCTGCTGGAAGTACACCCGCTCTTCGAGCAGGCGGCGCAGGAGCATGGGTTCCACTCCCAGGAGCTCATGGAGGAGATCAGTCAGCAGAAGTCGCTGGCCGAGGTGGAGACTGTTCCCTCGCATCTGCGCGATCTGTTCGTGACGGCCTACGACACTTCTCCGGAGTGGCACATCCGGATGCAGGCGGAGTTCCAGAAGCATACCGACAATGCGGTGTCGAAGACGGTGAACTTCCGCAACGAGGCTACGAAGGAGGACATCCGCGGAGTCTATCTGCTGGCCCACGAGCTGGGCTGCAAGGGAGTCACGGTGTACCGCGACGGCTCCCGCGATTCCCAGGTGCTGACCACGGGCGCGGGAAAGGACGTTCCGGTCAAGGCCGGAGCGAAGGAGTTGGTTACGGCGAAGGCGGCTTCGATCTCTCCGCGGCCGCGGCCGACGCTGACGACGGGAACCACGGAGAAGGTTAAGACGGGGTGCGGGAAGCTGTACATCACCATCAACGAGGACGACGAGGGGCTTTGCGAAGTCTTCTCGACCATCGGTAAGTCGGGCGGCTGCACCGCCTCTCAGTCGGAGGCCACCAGCCGTATGATATCGCTGGCGCTGCGGTCGGGGGTGGAGCCGAACTCGATCGTCGAGGAGCTGAAAGGCATCCGCTGCCCCATGCCCTCGTGGGATCACGGTGCGGTTACGCTTTCATGCGCGGACGCCATTGGCAAGTCCATCGAGCGGTATCTGGCGCTGAACGGCCGGAACGGCGACCCCAGGAAGCACGACGCCACCCTCGAGGCGAAGCAGCTTTCGCAGGGCACCGTGGCGAGCGCGGGCTACAACCCCGAGTGCCCCGACTGCGGCACCATGCTGGAGCTAGCGGAGGGCTGCGTGGTCTGCCGCGCGTGCGGGTACTCCCGCTGCGCCTAGCGTATGCGCCGTTGATGAGACGTCCGGCGCACATGTAAGCGGATGTAGACACGACGGACTGACTCCCCCCTTGACTGCGCCCCGGCGCGGGTCTATCCTGTGCCTGCATCCTAGGAATGGATGCAGTGCAGTGAGATTCGGGGCCACGTGAGCCGCTTCGGCGAGAGCCGAGGGGGCTTTTCGTTTTTTCGGGGACGCCACGAAAGCGTTCAAGCAGCGGCATCCAGTGACGGAGCCAGGTGCGATCCTGTCTGCTTCCGCTCTCCGCCTACGCCATGAGTACATGTGACAGTGCCACCTTCATTGTCGCAGTATCCGCAGCCTGAGTGAGCAGAAGCGGCAGCGATCGTCGGGCCCTCGTGGTGGCCTCCTGCCGCGAGGGCCTCAATTTTGCCTTCGCACCTTGCGTGCGACTGGCAGTCGGGCAGAAGCGGACCTGGGCCGAGCACATCCCCGCCGTGTTCGGTCCCACGTCCGTGACTGAGAAGTCAGGACCGTTGTCCCCTAATCGTGGGGTTGGGGGGGAACCCGAGGCACATCCGGACGCCGATCTGTACCATCGGGCCGGTCCCGGCGACACGCGGACCGGGGGACGCAGGGGCCGGTGTAAGGGGCAGCTCCGGAGGAGCTTCCGCTGACGGCGACAGACGGAGACAGCAGGATGTGGCTCGGTGCTGCGAACAGGGCGACCACCGCCTCCAGGTCGCCCTGTTTCGCGTCTGCCGGGTCTTCTGGAAGGGGGGTCAGGCGGCGGGGAGGACTTGCACGGTGACCTGGCGGCGTCGGGGGCCGTCGAACTCGCAGAAGTAGATCCCCTGCCAGGTTCCCAGCACCAGACGGCCGCCCTCCACGGGCAGAGTGGCCGACAGGCCGACCAGCGTGGCCTTGATGTGAGCGTCTGAGTTCCCCTCCGAGTGGGCGTAGGAGCCGCGGTGCGGCACCAGCTCTCCCAGCGTCTTCAGGACGTCGGCCATCACATCCGGGTCGGCGTTTTCGTTGACCGTGACGCCCGCGGTGGTGTGAGCGCTGCAGACGACGGCGGCGCCGGCGGCGACTTCGGACCGCGAAACGGCCTCCTGTACCTGGCGAGTGATGTCCGCGACTTCAATGCGGGATCCGGTTCTGATCTCGATGGTCTCCACAGGGCGATACCTCAACTTTTCCTCAGTCGGTAGTGGTGGTCGATCCGGCACCCAGGTCCTCGGCCGCGGCGCGCAGGATCTCGGCCGCGCTCCAGGCCTGAGC
>CAZWRO010000074.1:0-6377 GCA_964635365.1 uncultured bacterium
TGCATATCCCCGAGGGATACCTGGGTCCGCAGACTTACGGCGCCGCCTACGCGGTTATGCTTCCGATCTGGCTGGTGGCCGGGCGCGTAGTACGGCGCAGCTTGAACGCGCGCCGGGTTCCGTTGCTGGCGATCGGCGCCGCCTTCAGCTTTGTCATCATGATGTTCAATGTCCCCATCCCGTTCGGCTCCACCGGCCACGCCACCGGCGCGCCGCTCATCGCCATCCTTCTGGGCCCGTGGGCCGCGGTGCTGGCGCTCTCCGTGGTGCTGGCCGTGCAGGCGTTCCTCTTCGGTGACGGGGGCATCACCGCGCTGGGCGCCAACTGCTTCAACATGGCCTTCGTAGTGCCGTTCGTGAGCTATGCCGTGTACCGCACACTGGCTTTCAAGTCGGCGGTCAACTCGTTGCGGCGCATCGTCGCGGCCGGTGCCGCCGCGTACGTGGGCCTAAACGTCGCCGCCGTCACGACTGCTGTCATGCTCGGCCTCCAGCCGTTGATTGCCCACGCGCCCGACGGCCGTCCTCTCTACTTCCCCTATGGGCTCAAGGTTTCGTTGGCGGCCATGAGCCTGGAGCACATCATACTCTTTGGATTCGTGGAGGCCGCGGTCACCGCGCTGGCGGTGGGCTATCTCGCGCGCACCGAACCCGAACTGCTGGCGGGGACTCGACGGCCCGTGGCAGAAGGAGAAACGTCGTGAAGACCCGACGGTTCTTATTTATCTTGCTGATGCTGGCCGTGCTCACGCCGCTCGGCCTCTGGCTGCCCAACCACTTCCAGGCCGGCGACGCCTGGGGCGAGTGGTCCCCGGAAGACCTGGGAGAACAGGTCGGCTTCATCCCCAGGGGTCTCGCACGACTATCTGGCCTGTGGAAAGCGCCGATCCCCGACTATGCCCCGGAGGGCTGGGAAGAGCGTTCTTTTGCCGCTCAGAGCGGCGCCTACATCGTCTCCGCGCTGATAGGAATTGCGGTGTGCGGCCTCTTCATACTTCTTCTGGGACGATGGCTGTCGAGGAGAGATCAAGAACGTGCTTCCTGACTGGGTCGTCGCTCCGGTTTCGCCCCGTCCGGCGCGCGGCCGTCTTACGTCTCGCTTCCTCGCCCGAACCCTACGGGAGAGCTCGCGCCTCGTGCAAGATGCCGTCTTCGCCGAGCGCGCCGCGCGACAGCCAGGCTTCCTTCAGCGCCTCGACGCCCGCGCCAAGTTGCTCTCCGTGCTTGGCCTCCTGGTGGCGGCCTCGTTTCTCCATCATCTCCCCTCCCTCTGGCTGCTGGCGGCCTTCGTCGGCCTGGTCGCGACGTTTTCTCGCGTTGGTGGGCGGGTGCTGTTCCATCGCGTCTGGTGGTTCCTGCCGGCGACCTTCGTGATTGTGGTACTCCCGGCTGCACTCAGCGTCTTCACTCCGGGAGACCCCCTCGCCACCGTCTACCGCACCCCGGGGCCCATCGCGTTTGGCCCCATCCGCCTGCCGGAGGAGCTGACCATCACCCGTCAAGGCGCCGCCGCCGCCGCCCTCGTCATCACGCGCCTCTTTGTGGGAGTGCTGCTGGCAGTCACGCTTACTCTCACCACGCGCTCGCAGGAGCTGCTGCGGGCGGTCCACACGCAAGCGACGGCGCCCTTCGTGTTCATCCTCGCCATCATGCACCGCTACCTGTTTGTGCTCTTGCGGATGACCGACAACATGCACATCGCAAAGCTCGCCCGCACCATCTCCCCCGCGCCGCGCGCCGAAGAGCGCCGCTGGGTCGGCAGCCGCGTGGCCGTCCTGTTCGCGCGGTCCCGCCGACTCAGCGAGCAGGTCTATGCCGCGATGCTGGCCCGCAGCTATCGAGGCGATCCCAAGGCTTATGTCACCGCACGCTTCGGTGTCGCCGAAGGATCTTGGGTCGCCCTCTGCGCAGCCCTAATCGTACTGATGCTCTTCCTCGATCGCGTCGTGTTAGGCGCGCTCCCGTGGTGACGCCTGTCTTCGAGGCCGACCGTCTCACCTATCGCTACCCGGACGGCCGGATCGGCCTGCGCGAGGTATCGCTCAGCATAGCCCAAGGAGAGAGCGTGGTCATCCTGGGCGCCAACGCTTCGGGCAAGTCCACCCTGCTGCACCTGCTGGCCGGGCTTGCCTTCCCCACTGGCACGCCGCTCCGCGCATTCGGCACCGAACTCACCGAGAGCACTCTCGAGCGAGGCTCGTTCGCGCAGAACTTCCGCCAACGCGTCGGCCTGCTCTTCCAGGATATCGAGGCCATGCTGTTCAACCCCACCGTCTGGGACGAAGTCGCCTTCGGTCCGCTCCAGCTCGACCTGCCGCGCGAAGAAGTCGAGCGGAGAGTGCAGGAAACGCTCGACCTCCTGGGTCTAAGGCCGATCGCCGAGCAGCCCCCCCACGCCTTGAGCGGTGGAGAGAGGAAGAAGGTCGCGCTCGGCGCAATGCTGGCCGTTTCGCCGGAGGTGCTGCTGCTCGACGAGCCGACCGGGGGACTCGATCCCCGTTTTCAGCGCTGGTTCGTCGAGTTCGCCGTGGAACTCCGCGAGGCCGGGAAGACGCTGGTCACCACAACCCACGACCTCCACGTCGTGGACGAAGTCGGTGACCGCGTGATCGTGCTCGGCGAAGATCGTCGCGTGGCCGCGGAGGGTCGTCCGCACGAGCTGCTGAGCGACCTCGACCTGCTGCTCTCGGTAAACCTCATCCACGAGCACTCTCACGTTCACGACGGCGAAATCCACCTCCATCCCCACCTCCATCGCCACGACCACCATCACTAGCAAACCCTCTTATCCCTCCGGCAAGACGACCCGCCTGGCTGGAAGGACTCCCCGCTAGCGGTGCGAAGAGGACGGGGGCAGGCCGTCGCCGACGCCCGGCCGATGACCCGCTCCAGCGGAATCGAGCGGAATTGATAGGAAGACAAAGGAGAGAGGCATGCGCCATATCCTGGCACTGATCTGCTGTGCTGTGCTGATGGTCGCCGCCGCCGCGGGCTGCGGCGGGAAGAAGACCTACACGGCCCCGGGCGGTGAGGTCACCGTTGAGGGACGAGGCGAGAGCGCGGAAGTCACCATCACCGGCGAGCACGAAGAAGGCACCGTCTCGGTTGAGGTGAACCGCGGCGTAACAGAGGAAGAGATCGGTCTCCCCTTCTATCCGGGAGCCGAGCAGGAGCAGACTGCCACCTTCTCGCAAGAGGGTGCCGAAACGGCCGAGACCACCCACGTGACGCTTAGCACCCCCGATCCCATCGAGCAGGTCAAGGCCTTCTACGAAGAGCAGGTGCCCGACGTCGAAACCGCAGTGGACGCCTTCAGTCCCGATAGCCGCATCGTGCAGATGGTCGTCGACGAGGGCGAAGGCCAGAAGATGATCGTGATCACGCGGGACAACGACGCGGAGGCCACCACGATTATCCTCCACGCGATCCGGCTGCCGGAGTGACGCAGGGCCGCACGGCGTGCTATAATCCCTCTGGAATGCTTGCTAACAGGTTTTGTGATCGTGCTAGACGGGGAGCTAGCGGTGCCCTGTACCCGCAATCCGCTATAGCGGGGTCGAATTCCCCTCCGAGGGCGTGTCGCTTGAGGTCTGGGGGGCGTAAGCGGCGTTGAAGGCCGGGTCCTGCGCAGCGGGCCTCTTGTGAAACCCGTCAGGTCCGGAAGGAAGCAGCGGTAAACAATGGGGCCCGGGTGCCGCAGATTGTCCGGCCCGAGTTGGCTGCGTCCATTCCGCTTGGGTGATGCGTTCGACGAGGGGTGCACGATCACTTATCTTGCGCGGCCGGGCCCTGGAAAGGCCCGGCCGCATCCAGAGGGAGTCGGACTGAAGACTCCTGGCTAGGTGGAGGCGTACATGGCGATCAGCATTGAAAACCCCCTCGGCCGCGTTCCCGTCAGCATGATCCTGGACGATTCCTGCCCGGTCGTCAACCTCAGCCACTTTTGGATCAAGCTCCGCGAGAACCGCTCCACCGACGACATGCCGGTCGAAATCCCCGTCTCCTTTGTCCGCAAGTTCGGCGAGTGGTGCGCAGAGCATGGCGTCAAAGGCAAGTTCAGCTTCGTCCCCATGCCTGGGGGGCTTGGCACTATCGACCTCGGCCTCCCCGGCTTCTCCAGGGCCCACCTCCAGGAGTGGATCGACGCCGCCAAGAACATCATCCGGCCCAACTTCGACTTCACCCCGGAGATGATCACCCACTGCAAGGTCGTGGATCTGAGCGACTGGACGATGACCGAGGAGTGGGAGCAGGGCGAGTGGGCGGAGAACCCCGTCCCGGCCGAACGCCTCGCGCCCTACATCGCCGCGGCCCTCCGCATACTCCACAACATCGACCTCCCCGCGGAGGGAGTCACCAGCCCCGGCGCCTTCGCCCGCAAAGACCTCGACGCCTACGGGGCGGCCACCCTCTGGGCCCAGAAGGAAATCAACGGGAACCCCACGCCCTTCTTCTTCTGTGAGGTCTACCACCGCGCGGAGGATCCCTTGCCCTACCCCAAGCTCTACTCACTCGACGAGCGGAAGGGCGAGTGCTGCGCCGGCATCATCGCCGGCACCGGCGACTGGTTCGCTGGCTGGGAGGGGAACAACCGCAGCGCGATACACAGCCCCGACCTGTGCATAACCGAAGACCTCAAAGGTGGACGCATGCCCCAACTCATCGCCGCCGGCTGTCCGGCGATCATGGTTTCACACTGGCCGGGCTTCTATTTCCAGGGCGAAGAGATCGGCTTCAATATCTTCAAGACGGTTGTGGAGAGACTCAACCAGCTCCCCAACATCATCTGGATGAAGACCAGCGAGATTGCCGACTACTGGATCGCCCGCGCCATGGCCAGCATCTCGGAGACGGCGGAAGGCGTCCGCATCTCCTCCCCCGTCGCCTGCGAGAAGTTCACCCTTCGCCTCCCGAACGCGCAGCCGGGCAACTGGCGCCTAGACGGGAAACCTCTGCCTCGCGCGGCGGGCCCGCTATCCCTGGAATCCGGCGCGTGGACGCAGGACGGAAGCGACATAGTGCTCGCCTTCGATCTCTCCCGCGGCGACGCGACCGTCAGCCGCGCCCCCTGAATCTCCCCGCGACGGCAGGACCGAGGCCGCCGATGCCGAAGCCGGAATGATCGGGGACCGGAGCATGGCCTACCTTTCCCTCTACCGCAAATATCGCCCGCGGAACTTCGCCGAGATCGTCGGCCAGCGACACGTCACCCAGACCCTGGCCAACGCGGTCAAGGCCGGCCGGACCGCTCACGCCTACCTGCTCTGTGGGCCCCGCGGCACCGGGAAGACCAGCACCGCGCTCGTGCTTGCCATGGCACTTAACTGCGAGCATGGTCCCACACCCTCGCCCTGTGGGAAGTGCGCGGCCTGTAAAGGCATCATCTCCGGCAGCGCCCTCGACGTCTTCGAGTTCGACGCCGCCTCCCACCGCGGCGTGGATGATATTGGCCCCGTGCTCGAACGGGTGGCCCTCGCCCCGGCTGAGTTGCGCGTCAAGGTGTACATCATCGACGAGGTGCACATGCTCAGCCCCGCCGCCTTCAACTCCTTCCTCAAGACGCTCGAGGAGCCTCCCGCCCACGTCGTCTTCGTCCTCGCCACCACCGAGCCCCATCGCGTCCTCCCCACCATCCTCTCCCGCTGCCAGCGCTTCGACTTCCACCGCGTCGGCGTCCGCGACATCGAGAACACCATCCGCGGCGTGGCCGAGAAAGAGACCATCGAGATCGACGGCAAGGCCGTCACGATGCTGGCCCACGCCGCCGACGGGTCCGTGCGCGACGCCCTCACCCTGCTCGACCAGGCCGTGGCCTACGCCGAGGGCGCCGTCACGGCCGACGTGATCACCGAGATCCTCGGCGGAATTGACTTCGCCCTGCTCGCCGAGTTCGCCGATGTCCTCAGCCGCCATGACCTGTCCGCCGCCTTCGCCCTCATCGACCGCATCATCGCCGAAGGCAAAGACCTCCGCCAGCTCGTCGCCGGCCTCATCGAGCACTACCGCAATCTGCTGCTTCTCGCAGTGGACCGCCGCGGCAGAGACGCGCTCGCCCTCCCGGAGGAAACCGTCAAGCGCCTTGCCGAGCAGGCCGGCATGCTTGCTCCAGACGACATCATCCGCGCCTTGGGCCTCCTGTCGGAAACCGACAAGGAGCTCCGCTTCACCAGCCAGCCCCGCCTTCTGCTGGAGCTCGCCGCAGTACGGATCTGCCGCCCGCCGGAGGCCGCGCCGGCGGGCGAACGTGCCTCCAGGGGCGCCGCCAAGACGGCCCCCAAGGCCGAGCCGAGGGTGGCGGAGGCGACCGAGCCGCAGCCGTCGCCGGGCCCGGCCTCCGAGGAGGAGGCGCCTCTCGAGCCCGGTGCTCCCTCCGACCT
>CAZWRO010000074.1:6477-9419 GCA_964635365.1 uncultured bacterium
CTCGGAGCCACCCCCCCAGCCCAAAGCCGTCCAGGACATCCTCGCCATGTTCCCGGGCAGCGAGATTGAGGAGTAGGGGAACCGCCTTTCCCGTCGAACCAGCCAGAAGGAGACGGCAGCAATGAAGATCCCCGGCGGAGGGTCCCTCCAGCGACAACTGATGGGCCAGATGCAGCAGTTTCAAGAAGATCTCAAGTCCGCCCAGGCGGAGTTGGCCGAGTTGCGCATCGACGCCAGCGCCGGCGGCGGCGCGGTAACGGCCGTGGCCAACGGAGCCGGCGAGCTGCTCGAGCTTCGCATATCCCCCGAGGCCGTCGATCCCCAGGACGTTGAGATGCTGCAAGATCTCATCCTCGCGGCCGTTCGCGAATCCCTCGAGAAGGCCCGCAAAGCTCAGGAGGAAAGACTCGGAGGCCTGACCGGAGGCCTTGGGCTGCCGGGTCTCTTCTAGCCCCTCGCCTCGAGTCCATCGCCGTCCAAGGCACCCATGCGCACCTATCCCAGGCCGCTGGCGCGGCTGATAGAAGAACTGGAGAAACTCCCCGGCGTAGGCCCCAAGTCGGCCCAGCGTCTCGCCATGCATCTGCTTCAGGTCAGCCGGGAAGACGCCGCCGCGCTCGCCGAAACCATACTTCAGGTGAAGGACACAATCCGCACTTGTTCCGTTTGCTTCAACTATACCGATGCCGACATCTGCAGCATCTGCTCCGAGGTTCAGCGCGACGCCCATCTCCTCTGCGTCGTCGCCGACGTCCGGGAGTTGCTGGCCATGGAGCGCGCGGGCGGCTACCACGGCCGATACCATGTGCTGGGAGGGCTGCTGTCTCCGATGGATGGCATTGGCCCCGAGTCGCTGCATATCGAAGAGCTGCTCGGGCGCTTCAAGGATGGAAGTTTCTCGGAGGTTATCCTAGCTACCAATCCGACGGTCGAGGGAGACGCTACCGCCACCTATATTGCGGGGCTGCTCAAACCTCTCGGCGTTACGGTCAGCCGCATTGCCCTCGGGCTCCCGGTGGGGGGGGACCTGGACTACGCCGACGACGTAACCATCGTCCGGGCTGTGGAAGGCCGCCGGGAGATGTAGCGGGCGAAGCCCGCCAAACCGCCTTCGCCCGCGTGATTTCCGCCACGATCCACGCAACGATTTGCGGACAAACGACGTCTAATACCGTAGACCCGACAACACCGACTCGGCCGCTCCTGCTCTGCGGCGCGCAACGGAGGTTTGCATGACTCACAAATGGCACTGGCTACTTATCGCCTTCCTGGCGATTGCATTCTCCTGGCTCGCATTTGGGCTTACCCCCCATCCTTCCTGGGCGACTGACGACAGTGCCGACACCTCCGTCGAGAACGATGACGCGACCGGGGAGGAAGCAGAGGAAGACGCGGCGGAAGAGGAGGCCAGCCCCGAGCCGGAGATCATCCTCTCCGACGACGGAGTCACCATTCACGCCGTCAACGTATATGCCCATCGCCTCTTCGCTCGGCTCGCCGATCGCACCGGCCTCCAGCTCATCGTAGACGACACCATCAAGGACCGCACGGTCACGGTCCATCTCAGCGACAAGTCGCCGCGGGAGATCGTCGACTACATCGTCTCCGCCTACGGCTTTTCCTGCGGCGAGGTCTCCGGCATCCTCATGATCAGCGAGGGCATCCCCCGCCACCCCTCCTCCTACCTCCTCAGCGACATCGAGTCCATCCCCACGCAATACGTGGAGGCCAGCGACGCCAAGAGCTTGCTGCCCATCTTCTTGCAGGACCACGTCAAGGTGAACTACGAGCAGAACGCGGTCGTGCTCTCCGCACCCACCGACGTGCTGCAGAAGTTCCGGCAGGATATCCAGCAGTTCGACACCCCGGCCGAGCAGATCATGCTCCAGGTCCGCGTAGTCGAATTCTCGGACTGGCGGGCGGCCCAGTACGATCTCGGCCTCCGCTGGCAGAACGCAGGCCGCAGCGCCGAGTGGGGCACGCTCGCCTTGCCTCAGGGCGGCGAGCTCCTTCCCGATCGCTCGGTGGGAGAAGTGTTCCTTCGCGGCGTGGCCAGCCTGCCCAATGAGTTCCGCGCGCGACTCGAAGCGCTGACCACCGACCGACGGGCTCGGGTGGTGGCGGAGCCCTCCATCGCCACCCTCAGCGGACGTCAGGCCAGTTTCTTCGTCGGCATCCAACGGTATCTGCGACAGCCCATTGAGGACGAGTGGGGCGGCACCAGCAACTACATCGACGCCGGCGTCCGCCTCAACATCACCCCGTGGACCGGCGACGGCGAGGTCATAATCTGCGAGGTGCACCCCGAGGTCTCCACGCTGTCTGCCCTCGATCCCGTGACCGGCCTGCCCGAGAAAAGCACCCGCACCGCAGACACCATGGTGCGAGTGCGAGCCGGGCAGACCATCATCATAGGAGGACTTCGTCAGAACGAGCAGCGGAACATCACCAGCCGCGTCCCTATTCTCGGCGATCTGCCCCTGCTCGGGCCTCTGTTCCGCTCCCGGCGAACCTTCACCTCGCACACCGATCTCGTCATCTTCATCACGCCCAGAGTGCTCTCCCGCACCGGCCACCTCCCGGCCGACGAGGAAACCGAGTTGCATGAGCGCTTCCTGGAGGGCCGCTGAGGCCATGCGCGTGCTCGCACGCACGATGCTGTGCGCCGCACTCCTCGCCCTCAGCGCCGGGCCGCTCGCCGCCCAGAGCGGCGAAGTGTACTGCAACATCACCGAGATCAAGGCCGAGCAGTTGAGCAACGGAGTCCAAATCACCATCGTCGGCGACGGCGAGCTTTGGTGGGAGCTCGACTGGGACCGCCTCTACGAAGAGGGCGCCTGGGTGACTTACCAGACCTCCGAGGGCTGGTGGTACGACGAACCTACAGAGCGCTTCCGGACCCTGCCAATACTGATCTACAACGCCAGATCCATGCTCGGCTC
>CAZWRO010000075.1:0-4409 GCA_964635365.1 uncultured bacterium
GGGGCATTGCGCGCGACGTAGTCGGCGGTGGTGCTGAAGACGATGGCGTCCTTGGTTCGGGCTCGATCGGGGTTGACGCTGAGGAGGATGAGATCGACCTGCTTCTCGGCGGCGTACTCGACGATGGCGGGACCTGCGCTCCGGGCCTGCAAGGTGGCGATCTCGAGGCGGCGATCGTAAACGGTGTCGGCGATGTGGGCGGCGATTTCCAGGACGGCGTCGGCTTCCCCGGTGCGCCCGGGAAGGTCGGCGTCAAGGGGTAGCACGCGCGGCACCTCGATGGCGTAGACGGCCGTAATCTTGGCGACGTAGAGGCCGCTCAGGTCACAGGCGATGCGGGCCAGCTCTTCGGCGTATTCGCGGGAGTGGACGGGGATGAGGATGTGGCGAATCTCTCGGGTCATTTGCTCGCGACGCGGCGCCAGCGGAGTGGTGATGAGAGGAGAGACCTCTTCCTTGACGGCCGGCCGGGTTAGGTCCAAGCCCTCGCGCCGTCGGTACCACACGTAGAAGACAAGGCCGACGCAGACCCACGCCAGGCCGATGTTCCTCCCGAAGGTGTGCTCGTTGCCAAGGGCCATCCAGAGCCAGATGGCCAGGCAGGCGAGGAAGCCGAGTGTGGCTGTCACCGAGATGGATCGGTTGGCGATGCGAATGTTGGGCCAGGCCGAGAATGGCCGCGGGGTGTCCGGCTCCTTGATGCGGAGCAGCCAGATGGAGAGGTGGGCCATGGAGAAGGCCATCATGGAGCTGAAGACGTAAAGGTCGCCGAGCTTCAGCAGGAGGTCTTTGGCGCCCATGCCGGCCGCGATGATAGCGATGGCGACCCCCGATATCACGAAGATGGCGAAGCTGGGAGTCTGATAGCGCGGGTGGACGTAGCTGAAGGCGCGGAATATCTGGCGGTGGTGGGCCATGTTGTAGGTGATGCGGGAGCCGGCCAGGATGCCGGCGTTGGCGGCGATGAGCAAGATGGTGCAGGCGAGGATGGAGACCCAGGGCAGCATGAAGGAGGAAAGGGAGATGTCGCCCTGTAGGACGGAGGTGGAGATGTGCCAGTCGGGGAGCTTCGAGGCGATGCCGGCGACGGGGTCGTTGCCCCACTCACTGACGAGTTCCCCTGGGGGCATGGCGCAGAGGGCCAGGATAGGGAGGGCGGCGAACATGAAGATGACCGTGATGACGGACCAGAAGAGAGCGCGCGGGACGGTGCGGGTGGGGGTCTTGGTTTCCTCGGCCATCTGGGCGGCGGACTCGAGGCCGACGTAGGCGACCATGGCGATGGCGACGGCGAAGATGAGCTGTCGGCTGTCGGGCCAGTAGTCGGGGCCCATGAAGCGGTAGTCCAGCAGGTTTCGCCAGCCGCTGAGAATGAGGGTGATGCCGAGGAGGACGAGCAGCCCCTGGGTGGCGAGGTCGATGGCGGCGAATCCGATGTTGAGGCGGGCGGTTTCCTTGACACCGCGCAGGTTGAGGAGCATGAGGAAGGCGGTGAGCACGATGCCGCCGAGGGCGGCGATGGCCGGCTGCTCTTTGAAGGGCGGCCAGAAGTAAGAGAGATAGAAGGCGGCCGCGACCGCCGAGATGGCGGTGGTGACAATGTAGTTGAGCGTGAGCACCCAGCCGGCGACAAAGCTGAAGAGATCGTTGAAGGCGCGGCGGGCGAAGGCGACCGAGCCGCCGGCGGTGGGAATCATGGACACGCCCTCGGCATAGGTCATGGCGGTGAAGATGAAGATTATTCCCGCGAGGGCGAGAGCGATGGGGGTGGCGCCGAGGGCGTAGGCGGCGACGATGCCGAGCGCGTAGTAGATGGAGGACCCTACGTTGCCATATCCGATGGCGTAGACGCCAGCGGTTCCCAGGACGCGTCTCAGGCGCGCCACGGCCCCGCGCCCCGCCCGCTCCACCACGCGATGCTGCTTGATGACGCGTATGCCGGAACTCGGTCCGGGAGGGCCGGTCACTTCCGGGTTCGCTTCTTGCTGATGCCCAACATCACTTGTGTCACAAGTCTACCACTTGCCTTCGCCCTTCCGCTGCAAGAGCGCGGTGAGAAGCACCGGCGGGAGTGCAAAGCACGTCAGTTGACGGACGAGTGAGCCGTCTGGGACTCGAACCCAGGACACCCGGATTAAAAGTCCGGTGCTCTGCCAACTGAGCTAACGGCTCACCGCGGAGACTCTACCAACTATCAACGCTTCGTGTCAATTATCGAGAGACTTGGGGCCCTCCGTTTGACCGGCTTCCAGAGGCGATGGTAGAATGACCTGCAAGTTTGCGGTGTGAGTGGCGCTAGCGTGATCCCTCTTCGCGACGACAATCCGACGCGCAGATTCCCTATCGTAGTGGTGGCGCTGATCGCGACCAACTGCGCCATCTTTATTTACCAGATGACGCTGCCTCCTCTGCAATACCATCTTCTCGCGTACAAGTATGGAGCCATCCCGGCCGTGCTCCTGAGCGGGGCCGGCTTGGTGGAGGTGATGCCTCCGGATCTGCGCCAAGTAGTCGAGATGTATGGTGTCAGGGTCACGCCGCTGGAGCCAATATGGATCAGCCTGGTCACCTCGATGTTCTTGCACGGCGGCCTGCTGCATCTGGGCCTCAACATGCTCTACCTGTGGATCTTCGGGAACAACGTGGAAGACGTGCTGGGACACTTCAGGTTCGTGGTGTTCTACCTCGTGTGCGGCCTGATCGCGGCCTGCGCGCAGATACTGATGGGAGTGCGTTCGCCGCTTCCTATGATCGGTGCGAGCGGGGCCATCGCCGGCGTGCTAGGGGGCTACTACGTGAAGTTCCCCCACGCGCGGGTTCAATGCTTCGTGTTCCTATTGATATTCTTCACAGTAGTCTGGCTGCCGGCCGGCCTGATGCTGTTGCTGTGGTTCTTGCTTCAGGTCCTGCAGGGCCTGCAGAGCGGGGCGGGGCAAGGCGGGGTGGCTTTCTTCGCCCACATCGGGGGGTTCTTGGCGGGCCTGGCTCTCATCCGCCGGTTCCAGCCAAAGCGAAGTCGTCTGCGACTTGCGAACTGGTCTGATCGTCGGTGAGGACTACTCCGGCACAATGGTCGGGCCGGAAGTCCACGGCACTCCGAGGCGGCGCAGGGCATCCTGCGCGTAGACGTTGACGGGATCGAGGACGATGGCCGTCTGGTATTCCCGCACGGCGCCCGCGCGATCGTTCTGCCGTTCCAGGGCCAGGCCAAGCCAGACGTGAAGGTCGACACTGTTCGGGGTGAGCGTGAGGCCGGCGCGGAGCTCGTCTAGGGCCTCTCGGTAGTGCCCGGCGTCGCGAAGGCCGGCCCTCACGAAGGCATCCCCGATATTGAGATGGGCGGCCCCCAGCTGAAGGTGAGCGTAGGCCTGGAGCTGAGTTGGCACGGTGACGACCGGCTCGACGACGGGTTGGGAGACGGCCTCGGGCCCGGGGGGCTCCGCGAGGGCTTCGATCAGCGCTTCTCTGATCCCGCCGGCGACGGAGGTGCTGTATCCGACGAAGCGGGCGAGCACGACGCCTTCGCGATCCAGTATGAACAAGTCCGGGACACCGTTGACGCCGAAGGCCCGCGCGACTGCGCCATCATCCATTAGCATCTGGAAGGCCAGCCCGTGGCGCTGGGAAAAATCGAGGATCTGCTCTCGGTCTTCTCTCTCGTTGATGCCGATGACGACAAAGGGCTGGTCGCCGAGCTCATTGGCGAGGGCCTCGAGCTGTCTGAGCTCGGCGTCGCAGTGTCTGCCCCAACCGGCCCAGAAGACGAGCGCGACGACGCGATCCGAAAGATCCGCCAGGGTGACGGTTTCGTCGTCGATGGACGAAAGGGAGAAGTCCGGGGTATTCTCCCCCTGGCGCACGGCCCAGGCCGGGGCGCTGAGGCACAGCAGGGCTGCGGCGAGAACGTAGGTCCACGGGCGCACGATGAACATTCTCCCTTCTCCCCTCCCAACCGGCGTCGCGCCTGCCTACTGCAAGACAGGCGCGACGGAGACATGCGATATCACTATGGCACGGCGCTATCTCGCTACGAGGTCGTTCGTGAGTAGGAATCCGTAGTCGAGCCGGGCGGGGATGTTACCCGCCGCTTGAGGGCCTGCGCCTCGGGCCGGAGTTGCGGCTGCGCCGGCCGCGCGGCCGGCGCCGGCCCCTCGTGCGCCGCCGCGAGCTCCTGCGCCGCCCCTGGTACCTCTCATGCTGCCGCGCATTCCGCCCATCATGCCGCCGGTGAGATCGAGTTCGTAGCGGGAGACTCCGGAGGCGGAGGCCGTCTGCTGTGCGGCACGGAACTCAACTTTGCCCAGGATGGTATCTTCGGTGCGCAGCACCACACCAGTCTGCCGGCCGACGTACGTTCGGCGGGTTCCTTCGAGGTTGATGAGACGAGCGCTCTCAAGTGTGCCCACAGC
>CAZWRO010000075.1:4509-9275 GCA_964635365.1 uncultured bacterium
GCGTTCCACCGCGACCTCCCGCGCCGCCCCTGGTACCTCTCATGCTGCCGCGCATTCCCCCCATCATGCCGCCGGTGAGGCTGAGGGTATAGTCGCCGGCACCCACGGCGGAGGCGAACTGTTGGGCTCCTTCATAGAGCGGCAGCTCCGGTATGCTGTAGCTGGAGGTGACGACGGCGCACTCCTGCTCACGGAACCAGCGCAGTCCTTCGAAGGTGTGTCGGGCCATCACGAATATGGCGCGCCGGCTGTAGAGATCGCAGACCACGCCTAGGGGAGACTCCCAAACATCGCCGGGAAAGACGGGGTAGTCGGGGAGGCCCAGAGACACCTCTCCGAGGCCAAGGCGCGGCTTGGTGACGGCGGCGGTTGCCGGGATGGCGAGACCGTTGCGGGAGATCTGAACCATGGCATACTGCCCCAGCTCGGGAAGGCTCTGGCTGACGCCGTCAACCATGAGGGCGGCGGTTCGCAGGCGGTTTCGGACGAGGGCGGAGATGCCTTCGTAGGCAGAGTCCAGTACGGCCTGGCTGACATCGCCCCGAAGCTCGCCTGCGAGGACGTCGAAGGTGGGCGGCAGGGCCTCGTCAGCGGCGAGAGCGGAGAGCTCTCCCCGCGCGACGACCCGCCGGGTGAGCAAGTCATGCTCGCCGAAGTAGACGGTCAGCAAGACGCCGTCCGCGGGCGTGGGAATTACGTTCTCAATGAGCAGTTGCACGGAGGTGGTGCCGAGGTGTCCGCCCATGGCATCGTAGGCGTCCACGGTGATGGTGTGATCTCCGTCGCGTGCAGTGCTGGTATCCCACCGCATCTCGTAGGGCGGGGTGGTGGCGTAGGCGAACTGGTCGTCAACGCGGAAGATGACGTAGCCGGAAGGGTTGCCCCACTGGGCCTGTACGAGGGTGATGCCGCGCAGCCTAGCGCCCGATTCGGGGGCCACGATCTGTACGCCGGAGGCGAACAACACCGGCACGGGAGCGACGGCCAGCGGCGCCGCTTCCGGCGGCTCGGCCGCACCCGCCGGTGAGGTGGCGGCCGCGGTTTCTCCGCGCTCCGCCGCCCACAGCACTCCGGCGGCCAGTGCAGCTATCAGCGCGGCCATCCCGAACGCCCAAGCCAGCCGCCGCGGCACTTGTCGTGTCATCATAGTCGCACTCCCCTTAGCTTGCCCTTCAATGACGGAGTAGGCCACTTCGATGGCGGCTCAAGCCGCTTCGATGGCGGCTCAGACCCCTATCGCCGACGCAATTATAGTCTAAACTCATGGTCGATTCAACCCAACTCAGGCTGGATTCAACGCAAATGGGATATCCGCCTGCTCGCTCTGCCGCGGCGGGCGCGCTCTTGACACGGGTTGACGGCCTCCAGTATCATTCAAGGCGCGCAGGTGACCGCGAGAGCGGCCAAGCCGCTGTGCGGAAATTGCAGAAAAACGCCATGAACGAGCATCCTGGGACTGCAACTGGCACGGGACGGGACCGGCTGAAACGCCGACCGGCCAGCACGGCATATCTGGTGGAGATTGCCTCCAGGGATGCTCCCGCAGCTTGCGACCCGCCCGCGTTCGCTAGGTTGGCGGGTTGCGGCCATCTTGAGAGGGGTTTGTATTCCTGTCTGAGAGGTGTTGATGGGCTTCTCCAGCATGTCGGGCCGGGCCGCGGGGCGGCCGCCCAAGTTGTTGAAAGATGGTTAACAACTCGGTTCTGGTTCTGAATAACAACTATCAGCCCTTGAACGTGACCAATACACGGCGCGCGCTGGGGTTGCTGTGCGTGGGCAAGGCGCATACGGTTGAGCGCGACTCGATGGCCTTCCACTCCGAGCACCTGACCATCGAGGTGCCGACGGTGGTGCGGCTGAACCAGTACGTGCGGCGCCCGACGCCCGTGTTGCGGGTGTCGCGCAAGAGCATCTTCGCCCGCGACCACCATACCTGCCAGTACTGCGGCGCGCGGGGGACGGCGCTGACCATAGACCACGTGATCCCGCGGGAGCGCGGCGGCAAGACGACCTGGAGCAACTTGGTCTGCTGCTGCACCAAGTGCAACAACAAGAAGGGCAGCCATACTCTCGAACACGCGGGCATGCGCCTTCGCGGACAGCCGTACAGACCGAAGTTCATTCCCTATATCAGCTATACGAAGTTCCTGGCCGCCGCGCGGAACCCGATCTGGCGTCCGTATCTTGCGCCGTATGCCGAGCTGCCTCCTCTGGAGTCGGATTTGGCGACGGCGGTTTAGTCGACGTCTTCCCCATCGGCCAGGCGCAGGGCCAGTAAAGCGACTTTCTCGGCCGCCTGCGGGATTGCCAGAAGGCGGCCGGCCCGCTCCATCTGTCCCCGCTTCTCGCGATCCCACAGCAGGGTGGCAAGGGTCCCTTTCAGATACTGGTCGCTGAGTTCGGTGTCCGGGATGATTACGGCCGCGCCACACTGCCCCAGCGGCTCTGCGTTGAGCACCTGCTCGCCGCCGGTGGCGCCGGCCCAGGGGATGAGCACCGCGGGCAAGCCGCGCGCCGTCACCTCCGCCACGGTGCTGGCCCCGGCCCGGGATACCACGAGGTCGGCCGCAGCGAGGGCCTTCGGATAGTCGTCATGGAGGTAGTCCACGGCCCGGTAATAGGGCACGAAGGTTTCGAGTTCGCCCGGAGACATGGAGGTGCAGCGCCAGGGCCCGGTGACGTGGAGGACCTGGACCTCGGAGATCCGGTCGTCGTCGCGTCCCAGCAAGCGAAGCGCGCCGACCACGGCCTCGTTGATGGCCTTGGATCCGAGGCTGCCGCCGAGCACGAGCAAAGTCGTCCGGGTGGGGTCGAGGTTGAGGGCGAAGGCTCCCTCGTGGCGCGTGGTCGAGGTGATGTCGGATCGGATGGGGAGTCCCGTGAGGGCCACCCGGCCGGAGCGGCCCATGCGCTCGGCGAAGAAAGCGGCCTGCTCGGGATGCGCGACGGCCATGACATCCGCCAGCTTGGAGACCATGCGGCTGGTCCATCCTGGGTTGCGGTTCCCCTCTATTGCGATGGAGGGGAGGCGCATGAGATGGGAGGCCAGCAGCACGGGGCCGGAGACGTAGCCACCGGTGCCAATCACGACGTGCGGGTGGAACGACCTCAGGGCAAGCAGGCTCTGGACGAGGGGAACGCCGAGGAGCAGCTCGGCAGCACCCCGCGCTCGCCGCGTCCATCCGGCAAGGCCGCGTCCGGCAATGCCGTGGACAGCAATCCGCCGGAAGGGAAGGCCGGCGCCGGGCACGAGTTTCGTCTCCATGCGGTCGCCACCGATGAAGAGGAAGCGAGCTTCCGGGCGCCTACGTTTGATTTCCTCTGCTACGGCAAGAGCAGGGTAGATGTGACCGCCGGTTCCACCGCCAGCGAATACCACGCGAGGTGCGCTCGCCTTTGCTGTGGACTTTGGCACGGGTCAATTCCCCCCTTTTGGTGCGGCGCTTCAGGAGCCGAAGAGCTCTCTGACCCAAGATACCACGCGAGCCAGGAGGGGCCTCACGCGTTCGGCGGGTTTGACATCTGCGCGGCGGACCTGGGACTCCCGATGGGCGTAGTAGACGAGGCCGACTGCGGTGGAGAGCGCGGGGCTCTGCAAGAGCTCGACGGGGCCCGACGCCGTGCGAGGCAGGCCCAGGCGAACGCGGCAACCCAGCGTATCGTTAGCGACAGAGGCAATGTGAGGCAGAAGGCTGCCACCGCCGGTGAGCACGGCGCCCCCCGGTGGCGGCCACCTGGGGCCGAGTCGGCTCAGCTCCCGAGCCACCAGGCTGAAGGTCTCCCGCACTCTCGCCTCGATTACCTCGGCTATCAAGCGTCTGCTCACTGTGCGATGCTCGTCTTCTTCGGGGAGCGGCACCATCTCTTCCTCAGAGACGAGGTCGCTGCGGGCGCATCCGTGGGTGAGCTTGATCTGCTCGGCCTGGGAGTGAGTGACGCCGAGCGCCACAGCGAGGTCGTGCGTGACATTCTTGCCGGCGGCGGGGATGGCGCCGGTGAAGAGAATGGCTCCATTGAGAAACAGGGCGAGGTCGGTGGTCCCGCCTCCGACGTCGATGAGGAGCACGCCGAGGTCTTCGTCTTCTTGGGTGAGGACGGCGTCGGCCGTGGCGAGGGGCTCGGCAACCAGTTCGGCCACCTCCAGCCCGGCCTGCTCCGCGCACCTGGCGACGTTGGTCACGAGGTTGCGGGAGGCGGTGACGATGTGGGTTTCGACGGCCAGGCGATTGGCGGACAGGCCTGTGGGATTGCGGACACTGGTCTGGTCGTCCACGACGAATCCGCGGGAGATGGCGTGGATTACCTGGCGGTCGGAAGGTATGGAGGCGGCGCGGACGGCGGCTCCCATCACCCGCTCGACGTCGCCCCAGGTGATCTCCCGGTTGACGCGGGCGATGGACAGCTCGCCGTGGGCGTTATGGCAGGCCACGTGCTGACCGGTGATACCCAACCAGGCCGGTTCGAGCTCAACGCCGGCCATGCGCTGGGCTTTGCCGGCGGCCTCTCGGATGGCTCGGGTTGTCTCCGCCACATCTACCACCGCGCCCTTCTTGAGTCCGGCGCAGGGAACAGAGGCGGCCCCCAGCACCGCGACGTCAGGCCGTCGGCTGGCGATGACCGCGGCTACCTTGGTGGTTCCGATATCGAGCCCGAGCAGGGTTTCTCGCCCCGGCAATTGGTAATCCGCCTCCCGTTTTAGCACTAGGGTGAAGGCTGGGCGGCATTGGCGTTACGATCCTCTATGCGCCTGGTCATGATAAGGCCGC
>CAZWRO010000076.1:0-9264 GCA_964635365.1 uncultured bacterium
GGAGTGGTGGAACACGTTGTAGCGAGCGATGTTTGTGCCCCAGCCATAGTTGTACACATTGTGGTAGTAGCCGTCGCCTTCGTACCCGTTATAGCAGAACTCGTTGTACTCCAGCGTCCAGGCCTCACACTCATCGGCCGCGTACATGCCGTGGCCATTGTCGTGGATATAGCAATCGCGCACGACCAGCCCGATTCCGGACTGGTAGTAGACACCGGACGCGTTCTTGGCGTGCCCGTAGTCCTGGCTGGCGTAGCAGATCTCCAGGTTTTCGACGACGTGGTAGTCGCCCTGGATCCAGAGCGGCGACTTCCTCCCCGGTAGACGCTTGATGCCGTCAGCGTCGATGACGGGCCTCGGATACCCCTCGCCGCGAATGACTATGGGATTCTCGGCCGTGCCGTTCGTGGTCGCGGAGATCGCCTGGGAGTACACGCCAGGGCCGAAGACTACCTCATCGCCGGGGACGGCCGCGTCGTAGGCGGCCTGCGCGGTGGCGTACGGGGTGTACTGACTATTGTGGTAGAGGTAGATGCCGTGACCGATGCTGGGGCCACTTGGGGTGGTGTCGCAGGCTTCGTTGGACCAGGCGGAGTCGCCGCCGCCGTTGTAGGCGCGCACCTGGTAGCAGTAGTTGGTCTCGGGGTCGCAGGTGTTGTCGTTGTAGCTGGTCTGGTTGACGCCCACGGTGTCGAGGTTGGCGAAGGTGCCTCCGGGGCCGAGCTTGCGCTGGATGAGGAAGCCGTCCTCGTCAGTGGCGTTGTCGGTCCAGGCCAGATCGATGGTGTCATAATCAACTGCGGTGGCCGACAGGTTCGTCGGGGCGGCCGGTGGAGAAGGAGCCGCCGGAGTCGTGTCGCAGGCTTCGTTGGACCAGGCGGAGTCGCCTGCGGTGTTGTAGGCGCGCACCTGGTAGCAGTAGTTGGTCTCGGGGTCGCAGGTGTCGTCGCCGTAGCTGGTCTGGTTGGCGTCCACAGTGTCGAGATCGGCGAAGGTGCCTCCGGGGCCGAGCTTGCGCTGGATCAGGAATCCGTCCTCGTTAGTGGCGTTGTCGGTCCAGCCTAAATCGATGGTGGTTGAGGAAACCGCGGTGGCTGACAGGCCGGTCGGGGCGTCCGGTGGTTCGGGAGATCCGGGCGTCGTGTCACATGCGACCGGCGATGGATTAGAGTCGCCATACCCATTGTAGGCGATGATCTGGTAGCAGTACTCCGTGCCCGCGCTGCAAGTGGTGTCGGGGTAGTACTCGACGTTGGGGCCGACGGTGTCGAGGTCCTCGAAGGTTCCGCCTACGCCGACCTTCCGCTGGATACGAAATCCATCCTCATTGTTGGCGTTGTCCTCCCAGGTGACGTCGATCTGTGTGCTGGACACAGCAGTCGCCGTGGTAGAACTGGGATTGTTCGGCGGCTTCGGGGCGCCGGCCAAACATAGCTGGGGGAAGAGAAGCCCCACCGCCAGGGCCAACGTAGCCGTAATCCTCCAGTTGGGCATCCTAGAAATCCTCCTGTATTGAGGTCTCAGCGCGCGGGATGCTCTGTGCCTGCAGCACCCGCGTCAAGGTGGCCCTAGATTGGAGGGTTGGGGCTGCCGTGAAGAAGACAGTCGAGTACGCGTTCCTACCCCCTCTCTGACTGCTCCGCCCCGGAATACCGCTACCTGGTCCGGGAGACGGTGCCCTCCCTCATCTTGGAACCGCGCTGTGACTCAGACAGAATCATATTCCGGTCCTGGCGTGCATGTCAAGCGCGAAAGGAAGGGGACCGGGACCCCCTCAACATCATCGGAGGAGAGACGGAACGGGGCGCGGCGACCAACGCGCGGGGCTCAGTTGGAGGCCGAAGACTGCGCGAGAGTGGTGGGACGTATGTGCTCGTCGGAATCGGGATCGACGGTGGACACTTGAGGGAGCACGACGCGGAAGACGGTGCCGACGCCGACCGTGCTCTGGACGCCGATGTTGCCCCCCTGGCTCTCGACGATGTTGCGGCTGACGGAGAGGCCGAGGCCGGTTCCCTTGCCTTCCTCTTTGGTGGTGAAGAAGGGGTCGAAGACTCGGTCGAGGCTTTCCGGAGAAATGCCGCAGCCGGTGTCCTCGATTTCAATGAACACGCGATCCTCCGGCAGGGCGCTGGTGCGGATGGTGAGCTCCCCGCCGTCGGGCATGGCGTGATGGGCGTTGATGATCAGGTTCATGAAGACTTGCTGGAGCTGGCCCGGGTTGGTGCGAATCTCGGGCAGATCGAGGTCCAGCTCCTTGGTGACGCGAACGTTGCCGAGGGTGAGCTGATGCTCGCTGAGCATCAGCGTGCGCTCGAGCACGTCGTTGACGGAGATGTCCTCGATCTTCTCCTGTCGGCTCTTGCGGGAGAAGGTGAGCAGGCTATGGACGATTTCGGCGATGCGCTCGGTCTCCTGCCGAATGGTGTCGAGGTTCTCTCGGGCCTCAGAGACGATCCCCTCGTCCATGAGGGTAAGCTCGGTGCGGCCGAGGATGACCATGAGCGGGTTGTTGATCTCGTGCGCGACGCCGCCGGCGAGCACGCCCAAGGAGGCCAACTTCTCGGAGTGTACGAGCTGGGCCTGGGTGCGGCTTAGCTCGTCGAGAACGGACAGGAGCTTCTCGAGCTGGCGCTGCGAATCGCGGTAGAGCTGGGCCTTTTCGAGCGCCAGCGCGGCCTGGTCGGCGAACAGCTTGAGGGCGCGCACATCCTCCTGCCCGAACTCTTTCATGCGGTGGGACTCGTTGACGTTCAGCGTGCCGACGATGCGGTCCTCGATGCGCAGCGGCACCGCAATGGCGGAGGAGATCTGCTCGTCCCGCTGCCGCAGGGCGCGGAGACTGGGCTCTTCTTCCCTGCGGCGCAGCAAGAGGGGCTTGCCGGTGAGGGCGACGCGGCCGGCGATGCCTTCACCCAGACGCACGCGGGTGGACTGCACCACGTCCTCGTCGATTCCCTTGGCGGCGTTGATGGTCAGCACGCCTTGGCTCTCGTCGACCAGCATCACGGAGCCGCGGTCGGCATCGGTGACCTCGATGGCGGTGGTGACGATGAGGTCGAGCAGTCGCGGCAGGTCGAAATTGGTGATAAGGGCGTGGCTCAGCTCGGCCCACGTAGTGAGCTGCGCGTCCTTCTTCTTCAGCGACCGTTCCTTTTGGGTGAGCTCGCCGATGAGCTTGGCGTTCTGCTGCCACTGGTCGTGGAGGCGCTCGCGAATATAGGCGGAGATGAGCAGCACCATGACCAGAAGGAAGCAGGTGGTGATGTCGCTGCCGAGCACGTATAGGAGGGGCAGGGCGATCTCAGGAACGCTGTTGCCCGCGTCCTCGGTGGCGGTTATCAGGAAGAGGCTGACGGCGAGCAGGAAGATGATGAGTAGCGCCAGCAGCCAGAGGCGCTCCTCCTGCAGTTGCACGCGCTTGTAGGGGTCGGCCGCGATCTCCGCGCGACGGATCCTGGCGCGCTCTATGCGGTCGCCGATAACTGGCAGACGGGTCAACAGGCCTTGGGCTGTGCTCATGACTGATACATTTTCATAATGGTATTATTGGCCGACCCACGTGGAGCGCCGGACGCGCGAGCGACGAACGCTCCTGGCAGGCCGATTTGATGCCTCCCGCGCAGTAGTTGCTTATTCCATAAACCGGGCCGTGGTGGGAGGGTCGAACGCGCGGGAAATACCAGCCCCTCCAGGCGGGCGCAGAGCGCCTGGAGCGGGTCCTCGGAAATGTCGCTGGCGCGCACCACCCCTCGCCGGGCGATTACCCAGGGGACGGTCCGTCTGCCCTCCTCACGGCCAGCATATCGGTTGCCGGCACCGCCCCTGTGACGTATAATTCCCCTGCACTTGGCGAGATAGCTGCGTCAAAGGAGAGCGGGACATGGGCGATGGGGGTGGTATCCCAGACTCGGTCCGTGCGGCTTACGAGACCACCGCCGGCTATGATGTTAGGGTCAGAACGCACGAGCTCTACAGCGTCGCCGAGCGGAGTTGGTCGGAATGGTTGATGGAGCAGGTGCCGCGAGCGGGAGTGCGTGCGGTGCTGGACATCGGCTGCGGGACCGGCGGATTGCTGCGCCAGATGGCGGCCGCGGGCATCGGCGAGCGATGGGTTGGGGTCGATCAGTCGGAGGCGATGGTGGAGCAGGCGCGGGCCCTCGCCGACGAGGCCGGGCTGGCCATCGAGTACCGCCAGGGAGACATCCTCGACCAGCCCCGCGAGGAAGAACGGTTCGACCTCATCTGCGCCTGCCACATGCTCTACCATGTGCCGGACATCGACGCCGCGCTCGCGAACTGTGCCCGGCTCCTCGCCCCCGGCGGGACCTTTCTTGGAACGACCAATGGACGGGACACGATGGCTCCGTATGACGAGGATGTGTGGCACGCCGTGCGGGAGCGGTTTCCCCGAGTCCAGCCTGACACCGGGGCATACGCCCGTTTCTCGCTGGAGAATGGCGCGGAGTTCCTCCTGCGGCACTTCGACCGAATCGAGCTGCGGGTGCGGCGCGACGCGTTTAGCTTTCCCGACCCCGAGCCGTGGGCTGCCTACCTCAAGAGCGGCCGGCAGCTCATGATGCCCGAAGGTCACACGGATGAGGAGTGGGCCGAGGTGTCGGCGATGATCGACGACGTGGTGCACGAGCAGTTCTCAGAAGGCGCGCTCGTGGTGCCGAAGATTGCCGGCGTCTTCCTGGCCCGGATACCGCGCCGACTCCCATTCCGAGCCTTTGAGGAAACGTGATGGCAACGCTTGCGGGCCGACCTGATTGTCCTGCGCCGGGCATCAGCGAATTTCTGGTCCAAGTGTACGGAGAAGAGCGGGGGTCCCTGCTTGATTACGCGATCGGGCACGGGCACGGGATCGACGTCTCCGATTTCATCTCCCAGCAATACCTCGATGACGCCTCCAGTTGCGCGGAGCTGGTGGCCTGGTACCGCAGCCGCTTGCCGGAGGTCTCTGGTCTGGTGACTCTCCATGGCGCGCTCTGGGACCTGGTGCCGAGCTCGCGGGACTCACTGGTGAGAGCCGCGACAATGGCACGGATGCGTCAGTGCCTCGACATTGCTGAGGAACTGGGCATCGGCTGGGTCGTCTTCCATCTCGATTTCTCTCCGCTTGCGCGAGACCCCAACTACTTCCGGAATTGGACAGAGCGCCAAGCCTCGTTCTGGAGGGAGCTGATAGAGGGCCGGTCGGTGACGCTGCTGCTGGAGAACACCTGGGAACCGAGGCCGGAGGTGGTCCGAGCGGCGGTGGACTCGGTGGGTGCGGATTGCGTCGGCGCTTGCCTCGACGCGGCCCACGTCCATCTGAACAGCCGGCACTCTCAGAGCGAATGGGTGGACGACCTGGGCAGTCGCCTCCGCTGCCTGCACGTGTCGGATAACGACCGCAGCCTTTCCCAACACTTGCCTCCGGGCCAAGGCACGATTGACTGGGGAAGCCTCCTGAGCGCCATGCAACGGCAAGGGCTCAGCGTGCCGACGGTCATAGAGGTGGGGGGTATCGCCGGCGCCCAGGCAACGGTGGACTACCTGCGCGCGCTCGACGTCGGCGATTCCGGAGAGTGAACGCACAGGCCGATTCGACTTCAGACGCGGGCCGCTTCAGGGCCCAGAGGCCGGCTCTTGTTCCCTGCGCAGTGACTCATAGGCGGCGGCTAGCACCGCGATCCCGATCGGCGCCGTGACCACGGCGCCGAGGTACATGGCCATCCCGCCGAAGCTCATCACCACGAACACAGCAAACGTGTAGACCAGCAACATCCACCCGCGCTTGCGCAGGACGCCCCAGGCAAACGAGAGGGCCTCGATTCCGCCCCTCTTCTCATCCACGATCCGAAAGAGTGAGAGCCACAACAGGCTCTGAATTGCCAGCGTGATCGGAATCCCGACCAGTATCAACATCCAGGGTAGGCAAAGAAACGTTGCCGTCCCCAGCGCCCAACTCACCCACGTACATGACCACCAGTTGCGGAAGCCGGCCCAGATGTTATCGGCCGACAACTTACCGGTGCGGATTCCCTCCAGAAAACAGGCATAGACACCGGCTTTGAGAGCCGGCATCGCCAAGGCCAGCGCCATTGCCATGAGCACCAGGATCGCGGCCAGGAGTATCCCCAGCACATGGGGCGCATTGCCCTTCGCATCGGCCAAGATCGCCAGCCCAAATGCACCGAAGTAGGCGAACATGAACAAGACAATGCCCGGAACCACCACCAGCAGGGCCAGGCCGATGGCCATCGGGATATTGCTGAGGAACAGCGCCCACCCCGTCTTGACCCAATCCGTGATATCTCCCTCAGGCGCGGCCGCCGTCCACGGCCGCCCGCAGTGCGGACAGCAGGGCACGGAGGCGGCCTGACCGACGCCGCAGGACGGGCAAGGGTCTCCCGCGGTCGGCGGCTGAGAACCAGAGTCGCTCGTCATGGTGGGTTTCCCCCCTTGCACGAACATCACGCCGCGAAGGCGCAACGCGAGTCGGCAGTAACACTACCTACGGATTGGACTTCTGCCCGGGGATTCCTTGTAGGGCGATGAGCTCGATCTCTACGCTGATCGCCAGGGGCAGGTTGGCCGCCTCTACGGTGGTGCGGGCGGGGGGATCGTTGGGGAAGAACTTGGCGTAGACGCCGTTCATGGCGGCGAAATCCTCGATCTTGTCGAGGAAGACGGAGGTCTTCACGACCCGGTCGAGGGAAGAGCCCGCGCCCTCCAGTATCGCCTTCAAGTTGTTGAGCACGAGTTCGGTCTGCTCCTCGATGGCGCCGCGCAGCACCTCACCGGAGTCGGCATCGATGGGCCCCTGGCCGGAGACGAAGAGGAAGTCGCCGGCCCGCACCACGGGCGAGTAGGGGCCCTTGGGGGCGGGGAACTTATCGGAGGTGATAATCTCTTTCTCGAGCATCGGAGGCTCCTTTCGTTCAGCGGAGGCAGCCGCGGGCTTCGATGGGCCAGGTCTGCACCACTTCGCCACCGCGGGCGGCCACCATCTCGTTGAAGAGGTTGCAGGTGACGCAGCAGTGGTTGGGGATCAGCTCGACCTTGTCTCCGACGTGGAGCGCGAGGCTCGTTTTGGAGAGGTCGAGGAAGCCGTGCTCCTCGTTCACCTTCACCAGCACCGCGTCGAGGTCTTCCTTCAGCGCGCCGTAGCCGGGCGACTCGGGGGCGAGATCGCTGGACACCGACTTGCTGCCCGCGTCGAGCACGGCGCGGTCGGGCGCGGGCGTGCTGATGACAGTGGCCAGCACGGTGAGCGCGCAATCCTGGGGCCGGGCGGTGCCGCGGTCGAGCTGCATGCGGTCGTTGAAGACATAAGTGCCGGGGCGAATCTCGGTGAGGCCGCACTCGGGCTGGTAGCAGCAGGCGGTCGGCGTGGAGCCTCCGCTGAGGCGTCCGCTTACCTCGGCGATGGGCTCCAGGGCTTTCGCCAGGCTGCTGAGGGTGCGCGCCTCGTGGGCGGCGAGGCCCTCCCGCTCGCTCACGTTGCGGGCGGCGTAGACCTGGCCGGGATAGGTGAAGAGACCGACCAGGTGGAGGCCGGGGAGGGTGTTCAGGTGGCGCACCAAGTCGGGGGCGTCCTCGGGCGTGACCCCGCAGCGGTGGTAGCCGATGTCTATTTCCAGCAGCACCGGAATGCGCATGCCCTGCTGGGCGAAGGCCATGGAAAGAGGGGCGGCGACCTCGGTGCTGTCCACGCCCACGGCCACGGTGATCTTGCGCGCCAGCTCGACGAGGCGCTCGATCTTCTTCGGACCCACGATTTCGTTGGCGATGAAGATATCGTCGAGGCCGGCGGCGGCCATCACCTCGGCCTCGCCGAGCTTGGCGACGGTGATGCCGGCGGCGCCGCGCTCGATCTGGAGGCGCGCGATGTGGAGGGTCTTGTGGGTCTTGGTGTGGGGGCGAAGCCGGAGGCCGGCGGCGCGGGCGGCCTGGGCCACCCGGTCGAGGTTGGCTCCGAGGCGGTCCAGGTCTACGACCAGGGCCGGGGTGTCAAGCTCGTGGATGCGCATTGTGTAAACCTCCGCACGGTGGGACGAGAAGCTCGGCCGCTCACGTAACGATTCGCCCCGTCAGACAGGCGAACCTGCAAGAGGCAGCGAATTAGGCTTTGGTCAAGCAATACGTTGCAACAGGTGGGGTATACTGAATTCACTGGTATCTGTCGGGCGGCAGGCCGGCGGCGGGGTGCAGGGCAAAGCTTGTTGAGGGCCGAGCGGATCGGCCGGGAGTTGAGTTAGCATGAGGCATAGCCGCGTCATCCTGCTTGTCGGTTTGACTTTGCTCGTTTCCCTACTGGGGGCGCAGATCGTCTTTGCCGCGACCCCCGCCTACGTGCACGACCAGGTGGCGGAGCGCGTGCGAGAGGTGGGGCGCGCGCGGGTGGTGGTCTCCATGTGGGACCGCGCGCTGCCGGAAGCCAGGGCCGCAGACTGGCGCGCGCGAGGCCCCGCCATCCGGGAGCTGGCGCGACGCGTGACCGCGGCCGCACCGGGCTTCGAGGTGGTGCGGCGGTATGAGACACAGCCCCTCCTCGCCGGCTATGTGGACGAGGCCGCTCTTCGCCAACTGATGGCAACCGCCGCGGTGGAGGGCGTGTACCTCGACCGCGTGGTGCACGCGGCGCTCAACGACAGCGGCCCGCTGATCGGCCAGCCGGAGGCGGAGACCGCGGAGTACGATGGGACGGATGTCTGCATCGCCATTCTCGACACCGGCATCGACTACAACCACGTCGACCTCGGCGGCTCGGGCGCGCCGACCGATCCCATCGACTTCCCCAACTCGAAGGTCGTGGGGGGAATCGACATCGTCAACTTCGACACCAACCCCATGGATGATGAAGGCCACGGGACGGAGGTGGCCGGAGTGGCGGCCGGCGAGGGTGTGCTCTACCGAGGCGTCGCGCCGGGGGCGTGGTTGGTGGCGGTGAAGGTGCTCGACGCGAGCGGATCCGGATGGGGGTCGGACGTGACGGCCGGCATCGACTGGTGCATCACCAACCGGGCGACTTACAACATCAAGGCCATCAACCTGAGCTTGAGCGATTATGAGGAGTGGTCCGATCCCGAGGCGCAGTGCGACAACGACGTGCAGGCCCTGGCGGTCGCCGACGCGGTCGCCGCGGGGATGGTGGTGGTGGCGGCGGCGGGAAACCTCGGCTATCTCGATGGCATCGGCTATCCCGCCTGCGTGTCGGCGGCGACGGCCGTCGGCGCCACCTATGACCGGACCTATCTCTCGACCCTCGCGTAC